>NZ_JRFE01000024.1:0-300000 GCF_000756305.1 Myxosarcina sp. GI1 | reverse complement strand
TAATTTCGTACCAGTCGCAGGTTAAAAAGAGCAAACTTGGCTTCTGCTCTACTTTTTCGTATAGTTCGTTCCATTTCTCTATCCAAGCTTCCTCCTGTTTTGCACTCATTGGCTATTCAAAGTTTAACTCTTCAAAACTTTTTGCCGTATTAAAATAGCTAAATTATCCTATTGATTATTTGTCATAACATTAAAGCGCGTTTGCCAGACTTACTTATCTTTCAACTCGCTTAGCGATCGCCTGTTGAAGTAATTTAGTTGATTGCTAAACAAATTGTATTGTATGCCTCTGTAATTTACTGTAACTTAACCTTTCATCAACCAAAAACCTGCAAAGGATTCTGAGTCGGGAGAAGACTGGACTGCTAAAAAATGTACTCCGTTAGCCTGTTGCTTTGCTGCTTCAAATTTTTTACCTTCATCAACGGTGGCAGTATTAGTTAAATTGAGTAATGTCCAACTGTCACTTAAACCAGTTTCTAACTGTAGTTGAGGACGAATATCGGTTTCTAGATGTAAAAAACCCATTTCCAAACCAGACATCCAGGCAGCTAAGGGTATAGCGCGAGGCGAAAAAATAATCAAACCAGGAATTTTGGTATCGGGAGAAATATTGGCTAGAGATAGGGAAAAAGATTCTTCAAAGGCAATGTCCCACTCATTCATCTCGTCAAAAGCGACTGCTTCTAAACTGACAAACATCCATTTATCATCCCTGTCACCTCTTACTGCGTCGGGCAGTCGAACGGCATTAGATGCGGGATACTGCACCGAGATGGAACTAGCCGCTCGTTCGTCGTATCCCTCTTGCTTGGGATATACCTTATTCATTCTCTCTTCAATCCAGCTTTGCAAAGCATAAGTACGACGACTGGGAACGGGAACGAGATTGGCATCTTCACAGGCTTTAACGATCATGTTGTTCATTTGGCGGCGAAAGAAACGGATCTTTTTGGGGGGGGTTTCGGCTTCGGAGATCGCTTTTTCAATGGCTTCTCGCAATTGAATTGAGTTAACTGACTTACTCGAACAATATTCGGAGTATCTAAATAAGTCATCAGGCGATCGCTTTGTATCTGTCGGACTCTCGCAAATTAATATTTCCCAGAGTTTTTTCCCTTCGTCATCTAAAACTGGACGGGAATAAAAATCTAGTTCCCAAGTAGTTTTGCTCATGTTGATGAATTACTCTAGATCGCTTGTTATTTCCTAGTATTGAGTATATTAACAGGGCGAAGCCTTCATTTGATTTTGTTCGACTATTGACATTTAAATCATTCTATGGATGTCAATAATGACTGACGTATGCCAAGATTAAGATCGCTGTTTTAATCTTTTTATAAAAATATTTATTATGAACGAACCATTTTGGTTTTCCAACGGACAACGCGCTGATAGCGCAGAAGATTTGATTAAATTGTGTCAGCAATTTCCTGAAGATAGCAGCCGATACTTGGTTAGCGGAGATTTTGAAAACTGGCTGACTTATATTGGCAAAACCGATCTTGCAAGATACGCTAGCGAAGCACGTCAAAACAATTTGGGCGATTTACAGAAGCTAGAAGAATTTTTGACTAAATGCAATGCCAGCCAAAATCCACAGCCATCTAAAGATAAATTAGCTATCGAAGAAAGACCGAGCAACTTTGTTACGGCAATTAGAAATTTCTTTAATCCTAATAGAGTATAAGCATTTAGCATTTTCAACTGCTCACTGCTCATTAGTAAATGCTCGAACAATTAAAGATCCTCTAATTGCATAACATAAACTGGATCTCTGGAATTAGAGGATCTTTTACTATGCCAATTCCCTGATAGCCCCAACGCTGTAAAACTTGTTTGACTTGAGGAGGAGAAACCGATTCTACCGTTAGGCGATCGCTCATCGATTTACCATGAGTGTTGATATAGCTTAAAGCCTCATGATCTGCCTGAAATAAAAGCAAGTAACTGACTTCCTCGGCGCGATCGCTCGGCACGCGAGCGACTAAATATTTACCGTCTTGTTTGGAACGAATCAGATAATTAATTTGTAATAACATTTCTAATTACTTCAAATCTTCAAGTTTAATGCGAGGATCGACCGCTTTAAGCAGTAAATCTGCTAACAGATTGCCAATAATTAGCATTGCCGCACCCATCATCAAACTAGCCATGACTAAATACTTGTCTTGAGCGGTAACTGCTTGCAGAGTCAAAGTACCCAATCCAGGCCAATTAAAGAAAAACTCAGCAATAAACGAACCGCCTAACAAACTGGCAAATTCAAAACCGATAATGGTAATCAGGGGATTGATTGCATTACGCAAAGCATGAACGTAAATAACTTTATTTTCTGGCAATCCTTTGGCGCGAGCGGTTTGAATGTATTCCTGTCGCAAAACATCTAGTAGCTGTCCTCTGGTAAGACGCTGCAATCCTGCAAAACTAGTAATACTCAAGGCGATCGTCGGTAAAATCATGTGCCAGCCAATGTCAAGTATTTTACCAAATAGCGATAGTTGTTGATGATAAATACTGGTCATACCTCCTACAGGAAAAAGTGGCGAGGTATATTGAGCAAAAATCAGTAGTGCCAAAGCGGTAATAAAGCTAGGAAAACCCTGACCGAAATAGCTTAGTACTCGCAAAACTTTATCTAGTAGACTGTTCTGTTGGACTGCACTAATAATTCCCAAAGGAATGGCGATCGCCCAGGTGATAATAATAGAAGAGATGGCGAGTAATAAAGTAGCAGGGATTCTCGTTAGCAACAAAGACGAAACGGGACGAAAATAAACAAAACTGGTCCCAAAATCAAAGCGAGTTACCACATTAACCAACCAACGCCAGTATTGTACGATTGGAGGTCGATCTAAACCAAATTGCTGATTTAGTTGCTCGATAGTTTCTGGCGATATTTGAGGGTTTTCGCGTAGAGTATCGAGGTAGTCACCAGGTGCTAGCTGAATAATAGTAAAACATAAGGCAGAAGCTAAAAGCAAAGTTATTATCGCCTGTAGCAGTCGCTTGAGGATATATAAGGTGGTTTCTCCTGTCAGCAAACTTTTGATTCCAGAAAGTGGAGCGGACGAACTGCTGATACTTCTGCTATTGGACATAGAAAGAGCAAAATAAATCTTAAATCGAATGACTTAATTTTAATCGCCAATAGGAAATGAAGACAGAGTAATAATCTGTCTTCATTTAAAACCTTAAAAAAATTTGCACGCTGGGTTGGGTCTATCCCAGACTATAACGCAGCATAATTGATGTCTAAAGCAACTTCGGCAACCACTTCTTGAGAGCCACCAATTATGGGAGTTGACACATCAAAAGCAGCAGCATTTTTTAGAAAATTGATTTCTGGAGAAGATGAAGTTGCTGACGGGCTGCTAACTCCCATAACATCAATATCGACAATTTCTAAAGGCTTTAAATCTAGAGTATTGAATACTGAAACAGCTTGATTTTGAGCGTCTTTAACAGCTAATTCTATTGCATCCAAACGAGCTTGGTTAAATTCACTCTCTGGAGCGATAAAATCAATATTTTCGATAACATTTGCACCTGCTTTCAGCGCAGCATCAATTGTTTCACCTGCTTGTTCGGTAGAAATTTCAAATTGCAGTATATTTCGTCCCGTAAAACCAACTACCGTACTATTACCCTGATTGTCAAATTTAAGTTTGGGTTCCAAGCTAATACTAACAGTTTGAAGTTCCTCTACTTCTAGTAGATCTAGTTGCTTCACTACTGCTGCAGTATTTTTGGCAACTTTTTGCTGAACTTTGGTTGCTGTAGCTCCTTCTGCTTCGATTCCTAATTGAATTTGTGCCGTATCAGTGTCAACAGAAACAACTCCCTTTCCAGTAACTTCCAGGATTTTTAAGTTATCTTTTTTAGTGAAAGTTACATCTCCAAGTAAAAGGTCGCTGTTTAATTTACTAAATAAAGAATCTGTAGAATTTGCTCCAGTAAGCAAATCTAAATTAGCGGTGTCGGTCGCCGTTTTAAATTCAGAAGGCTTAGTTAATGTGCGATCGCCAAGGTCTTCTTTATCTTTAATATCTGTTTCTTTGAAGATTGCTTTATTTGTGGCTTTCATGGCAATAGCTTAGGTTATCTCAACTATTTTTACCTAATTTAAAATTAACTAAAAATAGTTGAAAGCGATCGCGAAATTAACTAATATTTATTTTTTTCGAGCTATGGATAATAAATAATATTTATCAATGAGCAATGAGCAATCAATTTTTTCAGCTAACTATCAATTTTTAAGCAAAATACGCTGCAATCCAAAATAAACTATCTACCAAAATCGTGCTTAATACCGCACCTGAAAATGCCCACCAGTGAAGCTCTTTTTTTCTCAAAGACCAAAAGCCAACTGCTAGTAAAATATTGACTAAAACAATTGCCCAACTAACACCCCAAAGGGTTTGAATTTGAACTAATGCTGATTTAAATATTGGCGAAGCTAACTCGGGTTCTACCGTCATTAACTTACGCCAATAAGGAATTAAATCGGTCAAATAAAAATATAAATCGGTAATTGCAGTTCCTAATAGAGAACCTAAGTAAAAGTAGTTGCCAATTAGTCCCCAACCACGCCAGATACCCCAGAGAGCAAAAGGTACGCCAATCGATTCGATAGGAATATGAACTAAAGGTTCCCAACGTAGCCAGCCCCAGTAGATCGAACCTGCCAACCAACTCCAGCTAAACCCTAAGATAATATCTCCCCAATACCTGGTTTGCGAACGACAATATAAACTCCAACCCAATCCCAACCAGAGCAGAGTCGCAATTAAGCTTAATGCGGGAAAAGATCTAACTATCGGTGCTTGCATAAATACGGGTACGGACACCAAAAAAGAAGCAGCACCAAAAACTCGCCATGCTAAGTCTCGATCGCGATGGGAGGTAAAATTAAAAATGCTTTCAGACACAGAAGAAGTTGAATAATCGGTAGTGGAAGAAGTCACTGGCAAATAAATAATTGGACTTAAAAGAGACAAACGCTCGCAAAGCAAACGTATACCTTAATTTTCGTTACTTATCTTTACATTAATTCACGATACCACAATTTTTTGAAAAGAGGATCGCCTGTAAGAACTAAGACAGCAAACATCAGCGTGACTAATTCCGCATAGATGAGAAGTGTACTTTGTAAATCATCCAATCTACGATTTATTTAGATTTTTTTTGGTTTTTTCAGCATTTTAAGCAAAAAACTGCCAACTGAAATGCCTTACAATCCTCTAGGAAACACTTCTGTAGAGCTATAAACCGCCCAATTTCTAATCCGCCGATTTTTAAGGATCGCTTCAGCTCCGTTTACTTCTGCTTCCGTTCCCTCTACTAAAACAATATAGCTACCCCGAATTAAAAGATCTTGATATTGCTCGGCTTCTGCTTCTGGTATACCCCAGCCAATTAAAGCACCGATAATACTGCCGCCAGCTGCTCCAACTCCACTACCTAATAAAGCATTACCTAGCAATACTCCTACTTCTACCGCAGGTCCCACACCTGGAATAGCCAAAACGCTCAAGCTACCAACTAAACCCAGAATGCCGCCAGTTGCTGCGCCCATAGTAGCTCCTACACCAGCACCACCTTTAGTGCGATCTTTAACCGATTCTATTTCTACATTTTCACTTACAGGATCGTTTTCACTAATTTGAGCAATTGCCGAAACATTATCCATGTTAAAACCAGCATTTTGCAGTTCGAGCAAAGCCTCTCTAGCTTCAGTACGTGTGGGAAAAGTACCGACGGCACGCTTAATTTCTTTAGCAGTCATTTTAGTTGATTCTCCGATTACTAACGCGTCTAACGCTCTTTAAAATAGTAATACCCAAAAGATTTTTATTTCTAACTATAGCTGTTACTCTCTAAGAAAATCTTCCAATATGATGAGGAAGCTATTGCCGTTTCAACTCATATTATTAATACCGAAGCCGATTTCGATAACAAAGTAAAGTATCGATCGAAGCTGAAAAAGTTTGAACGATCTTTCTGCTTTCACTGTTTTTACTGCTTAACTGAATAAAGCTTTGGTATAGTTAGCAACAGACTGCTATGTCTAAAATTTATGACCTCAAAAAATAAAGACTACAAAGTTGTAGAGAACAACTCTACTTCTAAAACACAAACACCATCAAAGAAATCAAAAAAGAGCCTTTGGAAAGAGAACGCTACCACCATAGGGATAGCTATAGTTTTAGCCTTTCTAATTAGGGTATTTATTGCCGAACCTCGCTATATTCCCTCTGATTCAATGTTACCAACTTTAGAACGTGGCGATCGCCTGGTAGTCGAAAAGGTGGCATATAAGTTTACTACACCTGCCAGGGGAGATATTATCGTTTTTCAACCGCCGTTGAAATTAAGGGKACTGGGTTATGAACCAAATCAAGCTTTTATTAAAAGAGCGATCGCTAAAGCAGGAGATACGGTGGCAGTAAGAGACGGTAAAGTTATAGTTAATAACCAGCCTCTAACCGAAGAATATATAGCCGAATCACCAGCTTACGAACTTCCTCCCGTTACCGTACCCGAAGGAGAACTATTTGTAATGGGAGACAACCGCAACAACAGTAATGACTCTCACGTTTGGGGATTTTTACCGACTAAAAATATTATCGGTCATGCAATCTTTCGTTTTTGGCCCTTAGATAGAATTGGTTCGATTTAACTTTTAGCTGACGGTAACATTACCAGAAATATCTTCTGTTAATTTATCGCGATCGAACTTATATTTATTTCCTAAAAAAGCAACTATTTTTTCTGTATCGTCTACGGCATTTTGCAAACAGGTCGATGCCCCAGGAGAAGGAGTAATATTAAAAATAATTTTATCGCCAGTAATTTTAGCTTCGCCCATTTCTAAAGCTTTGTTATTGAGATTGACGATTTGCGGTCTAACACCACCGTATCCTTTAGCAAACTTTAATTGCTTTAACGTAATCGCAGGAATAATTTTTTTAACTTCTTTGATAAACAATCTATTACCAACTAAGGGAAAATCATAAATAAAATTGAGTAAAATATATTTAAAAATAACTGGATCGGAAAGAATCTTTAAAAAACTCAAAACAGCTTTAAAACTCAAGCCTGCGGTTTGTAAATATTCAAAAAATGTAGAATAGTTGCGACGTTCTAATAAGGGTAAAACTTTAGCTGTAGGACCAAATCTGGTAATTTTTGAATTATCAACTTCAGGATCGCCATGAATGGCAGCAAAAGGTAATTTTTCTCTTTGTACTGTATATACCTTACCGTTTAAAAGTTCGGGAGCAAAGTAAAAACTTCCCGCCACGCTAAGTAAAGCGTAATTTAAACCGTATCCTAATGATTTGGCAAATAATAAGCTATGCGCCCCTGCAGTAACGGCAACCGTTTTAGCAATTAGAGTTTTATTTCCTGTTTCGATCTGATAAAGGTCATTGGTTCTAGTGATTTTTTTGACCTTTGTTGCCATCATCAGATCGATATTTTTATGGCGATTTTTAATAGCATTTTCTAAAAAAGATACTGCCAGTTGATGATAGTCTACAGTGTAACCTTCAGGAGTATACAAAGCCAAAATTTCTTCTTCTGGATCTCTTGCCGTTAAAACATTTGGTTCGACAGCAGCTATTTCTTCTCTAGTTAATAATTTTAAATCGGGAAATAATTGTTTGAATTCGTGATACCTTTCTTTTAGGTTGGCAATTTGTTTTTCACCTACTGCCAAAACCATTTTGTGATATTTGGTATAAATATTTTTATCACGATCGCACTGTAATAAATAGTTTTTAACTAAACTAGCAGCACTATTTACTTTACGAGCTTTTTTAAGAGTGTAATTAGTTTCAATGTCGCCAAAATGCAGCGTTTGGCTATTATTATGTTTGGCAGAATTAACTAAAGCTACCTGCGGCTCTTTTTCTATTAAAGCAATGTTGTTAATGTTAGTATAGTTGCTCAAAACATAAAGCAAAGCAGTTCCGCAAACTCCTCCACCGATAATGACAACTTCGTAGGAATTTTCTGAATTATTCATAAGCGACTGCTAAACTTCAACCTATCTTGATTCTAATAAATATTTAAGCGAACATTCTTTAACCTATCTGTAAAAATACTTACTCTCGAATGCTGAAATAATCTTTAGTTCCTTTAGCATCTAAAGCTTCTCCCAAACGGTTTAAGCCGTGAATATAAGCAGCGGTTCGTATATCTATTTGTAAGTCTTGCGCGATCGCCCAAGTTTTTTTGGCTTCAGTTTCCATTTTAGTTTGCAAACGCTGGTTAACTTCTTCTAATGTCCAATACCAACCGTTGCGATTTTGCACCCATTCAAAGTAACTAACCGTTACGCCGCCAGCATTGACTAAAATATCGGGAAAGACACGAACACCTTTTGCTTGCAAGATGCGATCGGCTTCAGTAGTCACGGGACCGTTAGCTACTTCAAAAATAAATTTGGCTTTGACATCTGCGGCATTAGCTGCCGTAATTTGATTTTCTAAAGCTGCGGGTATTAAAACATCTACATCTAAAGCCAGTAACTCTTGATTGGTTATAGTCTGATGTTCGACAATGCTGCAAACGCTATCTTGACAATAAACTGCTTTAATTTGACGGCGGCTGTTTTTATGTTCGCGAACGCTAGGAATATCCAAACCTTGAGGCGCATAGATTCCCCCTTGCGAGTCGCTGACAGCCACTATTTTATAACCTGCTTTGGCTAACAACTCAGCTAGTGTGGCACCTGCATTACCAAAACCCTGGATGGCAACAGTAGTTTCTTCAGGGACGCGATCGAACTTGGGTAAAAAGGTTTGCATAACGTGGAACGCACCTGTAGCAGTTGCCGTATCTCTGCCCTGACTGCCACCTATAGTCAATGGTTTACCCGTTACCACTCCCCGACAGAGGTGACGTTTGATAGTGCTGTATTCATCCATCATCCAACCCATAATGGTTGAGTTGGTGTAGACATCGGGAGCGAGTATATCTACATCGACACCGATAAAATCGGCGATCGCATCGATATAACCCCTACTCAATCTTTCTAGTTCGGATTTGGATAGTTCTTTAGGATTGACCGTTACGCCGCCTTTTGCGCCACCAAAGGGCAAATCTAACAACGCACATTTAAAAGTCATCCAAAATGCCAATGACTGCACCTCATCTAGACTAACCTTGGGATGGTAGCGTACTCCTCCCTTACCAGGACCTCTGGTATCGTCGTAACGAACCCGATAGCCAGAAAATACCCTGAGCGAACCATCATCCATGCGCACGGGAATTGAAACGCTCAAACTGGCTTTAGGATAGCGCAGACGGGCGATCGCATCTTCGGATATTGCTACGTATTTTAAAGCTTTTTCCAATCTTTGACTGACGCTGGCAAACAACGAAGTTTGGTTTTTGTCGACAAAAGTTTGGGTGTTGGGTACGGAAATTGTATTAACCATCAGTCTCTCCTGAGAGTAAATATTTGCTTCTCCGACGGTTATGTGGGCGACTCAAATAATTATGGTGCTTATACTTCTATTAAAACGCAAAAACAGTATATCTCGCTACATTTTATTTTCGCGTTTTTAAATTGGGTTCCTGTCTCAACCTCAATATCTGAGATTTCGCAGTCGAACAATAAAAATCGCTCTTTCATGGCTTCAGAGATAATGCAGAGCCAATACTAATAGGTTAATATGGTCGCTGACATTAATCTTTACAATCAATGCTGGCTGTTAACTTCAACCGCTTAGAATCGATCGCGGCAATTGCCCTGGCAACATCGTTAATCTTGCTTGGCGAGAAAGAAATTTTAGCTCAAATAGCCAGTGACGGTACGACAAATACTCAAACCAATGTTTCTGAAAGTTTAACTACCATAACTGGCGGAGCGAAAACGGGACAAAATCTTTTTCACAGTTTCGAGCAATTTTCCCTTTCTGAAGGTGCTGCTGCTTATTTTAATAACTCTACTGAAATCGAAAATATTTTTAGCCGTGTTACTGGCGGTTCGATTTCTGAAATTGATGGTCTAATTAGAGCTAATGGCAATGCTAGTTTATTTATAGTCAATCCAGCAGGAATTATTTTTGGTGCTAATGCTCAGTTAAATCTTGGTGGTTCGTTTATTGCTACTACAAGTGAAAGCATTATTTTTGAGGATGGCAGCCAATACAGTGCCGTACAACCTCTTGACACTCCGTTATTAACTATAAGTGCTCCTGTTGGTTTGCAGTACGGCTCGGCATCTGGGGCAATCTCCAGTAGTGCTGAAGGGGGTGCGATCGCGCTAGAAGTCACGCCGGGCAACAATCTAGCTTTAATCGGCAACGATGTCTCTCTAGCAGGAACTAACTTTAGTGTTATTAGTGGCAAGATTCAGATTGGTAGTGTGGCTTCGGGAAGAGTTAATTTGAGCAAGCCCACACCAGCCATCCAAACGACTGCGGGCGGAACTTTGAGTAGTAATGGAAATTGGAATTTGGATTATGCAGAAGTAACTAAATTCGGACAATTAGATTTAAGTCAATCGATTATCGATACTAGCGGTGTGGGTGGCGTAGTCAGTCTTCGTGGCGAAGCGATCGCCCTGAGTGATGCTATAGTTAGCAATTTTACTTTAGCTGAAGGCAGCGGTGGCAAAATCGATCTGCTAGCTACTAATGTAATTCAAATAAAGAACAGTTTTCTTGCTACTCAGGTAGGGTCGAATTTTCTCAATAACAGTAGTGAAATTGCTGGAAACGGTGGGGATATTCTGGTTGCAGCACCACAAGTTAAAGTAATTGATGGTTCGTTAATTTCTTCAGGAACCCTTAGTTTGGGCAAAGGCGGCAATATTTTTATTCAAGCCACTGAATTTGTAGAGTTGTCTGGTAACAATCCTTCTTTTATCACTACATCTACTCAAGGCAGCGGCATGGGAGGAAAATTAACAGTTAATACGGGAAAACTTATAGTTCGCAATGGTAGTCAACTTCAAGCTTTAGCAGGGCAAGGAAATGGCGGTGCAATCGCGATCGATGCTAAAGAATCCGTTGAATTATCGGGTACGGGTTCTCGCATCATTGGCGATAGCGAAACAACATTTAATAGTGGTTTATTCGCCTCCTCTGGCAGTGAAAATGTACCTTTTGAGTTACAGCCAGACGGTAAGAGCGGCGATTTAATAGTCAATACTCCAAAGTTATCGATCGCCGATAGCGCCAGAATATCCGTCAGCAATTTTGGCGCGGCAAATGCAGGAAATATTAGAATTAACGCTGCCAGAATCAATCTAACAACAGCAGGAGAAATTGTGGCTAATACTGCCTCTGGTAAAGGAGGTTCGATCGCACTTAATTCTGAAGATTTGGTTATTTTACAACAAGAGGCGCAAATATCAACCAATGCCGAGCGTAACGGTAACGGCGGTAATATCGAGCTTGTAACCGATAATTTAGTTTTGTTAGACGCAAGTAAAATTGCTGCCGATGCCCAAGTAGGTACGGGGGGAAATATTGAAATTGAAACTCGCGGCTATTTTATAGACTTAACTAGTCAAATTACCGCTAGTTCTAGCTTTGGTACCGATGGAATTGTCGAAATAGTTACCCCAGATGCCGACTCAAATTTTGCCACCGCACCACTAGAGCGATCGCCGCTTACGGCTGAAAGTTATATTACTACTGGCTGCGGTGCGGGCGAAGATTTTGCTAAAAATCAATTTCGCAATGTAGGACGTGGAGGACTACCTCCTGACTACAAAGAAAGAACGTCTACAGAACTTTGGGAGGATTTGGGTTTTGCTCGAACCTCGTCAGATACAGTCATTTCTACTAACAATTTTGCCCCTGATAACAACAAAATTGTTGAAGCAACAGATTGGGTTATTAATAGTAGCGGCAAAGTCGAATTAGTTGCTACCAAAAGTTCTTCGGTCGTTACAACGGCTAGTTGCCAGCTATAAACATTATCTATGTTGAAACCAAGAGTTTTAAGATATCTGTTCCCTGTTCCCTCGAAACGATAACTTAAACCATAGGGAAATTGATTAGAACGACTATAAAACTATTGCTTTAAACTTTGCTGATTGCGAATAATATTTTCTGTCAGTTCTGCCAGTTCGTTTAACTCTATTTCTAACTTGCCAGCTTGGTGGCGATAGTTCCATTTCTTTTTGAGAGCAGCGCGGGCTAAATCTTCGCGATCTTTTTTTAGTGCTGCTTTAGCTACCTCATCCCAGGTTTTCATTTCAGAGATCGCCCGTTCGTATTCTGGTTGAATGGTATTCCATACCGACCTAACATCTGTTAGAGCTTCGTCCAGCAATTGCAGCGAGTTATTCTTGTCTTTACCCATCAGAGCCTGTTTAATTGGTTCGTATAGCTGAGAGGTGTCTAGTCTGTTAATAGTAGGTAAAAAGTTTCTAATCTGTTTGCTGTCGTTAATTCCTATTTTGCACCAGTTAACAAAATGTTCGCAGTTATTGAAAAGTAGATTGTATTTTTTTTCTCCCAATCTGCTTTCGGCTCTTTCTACAACCACATCGGGAACAAAATAAAAATCTTCGGGATCGTCAACTACATAAACGGGATTGCCCATACTAAAAGTAGCCATAGAAGTGCGTTCGATAACTTCACTAGGCTTGCGATAGTGAATTACGGTGCCGTCGCCGCAGTCAATACCGTAATGTTTGTATAATCCATCGAGTTGCCAGAAATTTCGATATGTGTAGATGCGATCGCCTTTTGCCATCTGATTAACGGGTAAATTGTCATTTACAATTATTTATTGTCTGTTAGACCTAGTTCTCGCCTGAGTAAAGCGATAGATTTTTCACCAATATAATTATCGCTACGAATGATTTCAGGAATCCGAATTAAATCTTCTCTCATGGCAATCAAGGTTTCTTTGACTCTGTCGTAGCTAGAAGGATCGCTGACGATAGTATGAGCCGAACGAAAGACAGCCTGTAAACGTTTCAAATCGTTGACGGTGGCGGTTATCACTAACAAATCGTCTCCTCGTAGGCTGTTGACAATGCTCTCGGCAATGTTTAACGTACCCTTACTCAAACTGACAATACCCAAACACGCTTGAGAGGGAAGTTTTTTAATCATTTCTAATTCTCTACCATAGTCATAAATATCAATTGGAATTACTCGAAACGAGTTGTGAGGCACAATTTCCATAACTTCTTGCAGAAAGTAACGACTTGTAACTATAGTGCCAAAGTTAATTTTTTCTAATAGTACGGGTAGCTGTTCTAGTTCTACTAGTTCGATAGGAATTTGCAAAGCTTGTTTTAGTTCTTGCTGCATTATTTCTCCCGCGCTAATATCTCTTTGCGGGACTACGACCAGAATTTCTTCCCGACAGCGCAACCGCCAGTTAATTTCTTCTAGAAAAAGTTCTTTAGTATTGTCTAAAGTACAACCAAGTTCGAGTAGTTTATCGATGCTGTCTTTGATTAAATTACTAGCAGCAACTAAAGGAGAATCTGAGGCTAAAAAACTCTCTCGTTCGTGAACTTTTACATATATTCCCGATCCTGCTACCGACTCGACTAAACCCGATTCTTCTAACTGCTGATAGACTTTACTAATGGTGTTGCGATGCAGTCCTGTAATCATGGCTAATTGTCTGGTACTTGGTAAACGATGACCGGGGGTATATTGACCAGAAGCGATCGCAAATTGAATTTGTGCAAATAGTTGTTTTGAAGCAGGAATATCGCTATCCGACTGGATTTGAAAGTTCAGCATCTTCGGCAAGCAGGCAAAATACTCTTACTTGCGCCATTGTAGGCGGAAATTGTAGTTTTTACCGAAAATGTTTCAAAATCGTTTCTAGCTCGAGCCAAAATAAATTGTTATTTATGAATTTGAACGCTAGTCAAGTTAAAGCTGCCGCCAAATCGTTTGGTTTTCATCTAGTGGGAATAGCTGCTGTAGATGGTTATGAAGATAATGCAGTCAAACACCTGCAAGCCTGGCTGGCAATGGGGTATCATGCAGATTTGGAGTGGATGGCAAATCCCAAACGCAAAGATATTAGAGAGGTAATGCCAGAAGCGCGATCGCTTATCTGTGTGGCTCTAAATTATTACACGTCCCATCAACATTCCAATCGACCTGAAGAGGCTAAAATCTCTCGCTATGGTTGGGGTAGAGATTATCACAAAGTTATGGGCAAAAAGCTCAAGGCTTTAGCTAACTGGTTGCGATCGCACGAAGATGGGGTAATTGCTCGCTATTATGTCGATACTGGACCCGTACAGGATAAAGTTTGGGCGCAGCGCAGCGGTATCGGTTGGATTGCCAAAAATGGTAATGTAATTACGCGAAAATATGGCAGTTGGGTTTTTTTAGGCGAAATTTTAACTAATTTAGAGTTAACTCCAGATACGCCTCATACGCAACATTGCGGTACCTGTACTCGTTGTCTCGATGCCTGTCCTACTGGGGCAATCGTCTCGCCGTTTGTGGTCGATGCCCAACGCTGCATTGCCTATCATACGATTGAAAATCGTGACGAAGAGTTACCAGCAGCGATCGCTAATAACTTATCTGGTTGGGTAGCAGGTTGTGATATTTGTCAAGATGTTTGTCCTTGGAATCAAAGATTTGCAAAAGAGACAGAAATAGCAGATTTTCAGCCCTATTCTGCTAATATCAATCCCAAACTAACAGAATTAGCTCAAATCTCACAAGTAGAATGGGATCGTCATTTTCGCGCCTCAGCCTTGAGAAGAATTAAGCCAAAGATGATGCGACGCAATGCCAAGGCTAATTTAGAGCGTAACAAATAATTCTTAAATAAATTTCAAAAAAAACTCGAACTGTTCATATTAGTATTTATAATTACAATATCAGAGTTTATTGTATTTTTTCTCTTACTAAAGACAAGCTATATTATCTATCTAATGACAGCAAAGTTAGTTCTATTCGACTTTGACGGTACCATTGCCGACACCTATCAAGCTATTGCCGATATTACCAATCAACTATCTTCAGAATTTGGCTACAAGCCTGTAGAGCCAGAGGAATTATTATTATTAAAAAACTTGAGTTCGCGAGAAATCATCAAGAAAACCGAAATTTCTTTGTTTAAAATTCCGTTCTTGGTTAAGAGAGTGCGCAACGAGTTATCTAAAGAAATTGCCAAACTCAAGCCAATTACGGGAATAGAGCGAGTTTTGTTCCAATTAAAAGCTCGCGGCTATAGTTTGGGCATAGTTACTTCCAATGACAAACATAACGTCGAATTATTTTTGGCTAAAAACAATCTAAATTTTTTGTTCGATTTTATTTATTCAAGCACTTCAATATTTGGCAAACATCGAGTTATCAAACGTATTATCAAACATAACCAGTGGCAACGAGAACAGATTGTCTATGTAGGTGATGAAACTAGAGACATCAGATCGGCGAGAAAAAGCCGTATTGGTGTTGTCGCGGTAAGCTGGGGATTTAACTCAGCAGAAATTTTAGCCGAGTTTCAACCCGATTTTTTAGTCGATCGACCGCAAGAACTAGCAGCTACTATTGCCGCCTGTTACCCTGCCAACCAAAAGCAGTTTCCAGTAAAAGTTACAGCTAACTAGAGTATGAATACAGGACAGGCTCGTTTCGAGTTTTTGCTGTTCGCTCAACATGGCTGGGCAGACACTGGTAGAGATATGGCAAAATTAGCTAATACTTTGACGAATACTAATACCCGTGCGATCGTTCCTAGCTTAAACTGGTGGCAGACTTCAATTAGAATTAAACCTTTAATCGCAGCAGTAGAAACAATTGCCGCTCGCAACATCAAAGTTTATCCTCAGACACCGATAAAAATCATCGGTCATTCTATGGGGGGGCTGATTTGGCTGGAAGTATTAAATCTTCACCCAGAATGGTGGCATTTGGTACATTCATTAGTAGTTATTGGTTCACCGATTAGCGGTGCGGATTTAGCTCGCAGAATCGACCCTTTTGGAATTGGTATCGCTATTGCAGGAGATTTAGGTAGAAATCGCCGCCAACTTGCCGAAACAATTGCTCGCAAGATTCCAACTCTTTCGATAGTTAGCGATTTGGGTATGGGTCATGATGGCATGGTGACGATAGAAAGTAGCAAATTTGCCTATTCTAAACTGGTGCTTTTATCTGATATTGGTCACGCTGCCCTTAAGTGGCATCCTGCGGTAGTACCAGTCATTAAAGAGTTTTGGGCTAATCCCCAAATATCGCCACCTCCCGCAGACAACTTAGTAACTAAATTGATTCAAAGACTTCAGTTAGTTCCAGGTATGACTGATGCTAGCTATCAAGACTTTCATAAGTCGCAAGTTGTAATTAGTTTTCCTCATAAAATTACGCTTCGTACCTGGAAAAATCTTCTCGGGGTAAACCACATTTATGTAGCTGAAGGAGAAAAATGTCTTTATGCAGGTTACGTCGGTTGGATGGAAACTTCACTTTTAAGTCAAACAATCGAACAACTAAAGCAAGAATTTGCCTAGCTACAGTCAAAAATCAACGTTTACGCTTTGTTGTTTGTAGGATTACTAAAACTGTAAATCAAGAGAAATAATATCCCCAGGTTAATTGCAATGTCAGCTACATTGAACACGGGAAAATTAATCAGACGAAAATCAAGAAAATCCACCACATGACCGAATAAAAAACGGTCGATTCCGTTACCAAAAGCTCCAGCCAAAATAAACCCATAACCTAGCTGTTCGATTTTGCTCAATCGGGAGCTAAGGGCATAAATAACCAAACCTACACTTACTATTAACGATAGCCAGCGCAACCAACCAACTCCACCGCTAAAAAAACTAAAAGCCGCACCAGTGTTGACAACATAGGTTAAATGAAATACATCTTGCCATAAGGGGACGGTGTCGCCAATATCGCTAAAGTTGTTAGCGACCCAATATTTTGTTATACGGTCGAGAATCGTACCTGTAGAGGCAGTTATCCAAAAAATACGATTTTTTTTCATTCTGGCGATCGCCTTGCTACTACTAAAATTTGAGATATTTTTTTAACCGCTCGCTCTGCGATTAGATTAATAGGATAAACGGCTCCATCATCGCTTATTTTAACTAAAAGCGTTTAATTAGTATATTATGGGAGCAGCTTAGTATTGTCGAACAAAACTCAACTTAGCTGATAGACTAAATAACTTTATAGACAAGGGTAAAACTAACTGCTGAATATAAATAACTCTTACTGTATAGACTCTTGCAAGGGCGGTGCCAAGGTCATTTTATAATATATACCAATTCATAAAAATGACTTAATAGCGTGAGATTTTATCGAAATTAGTAACAGTTACTAGCTTTTTAGTATTTTAAAATATTGCAGATTTGAAAAATAATAATTGAGTTTTTAACTTAGTAAACTTAATTATAAAAATAAAAAATACTACTATCTTAAATTTTGTATACAACTAAATTATTAATAAACTTAATTTTAGTTACGAATCTTAGTTAATATTGAAATGAAGCTTCTTTTTAATTCGATTTAATTCGATCGCCTTGGTTCGACAAATTAAAAACCAGGTTTCAAGCTCAGGCAATACGGCTCAGACAACTGCCCATAATAAAATAAACGACCATCATAGCAGCAGCAGAAGCAGCTACCAAAGTTCCTGCCAGCATTAGAGAAAATTCTTTACGATCTAAAGCTTCTTGCAATAAATGCAGCGACCAAGCTACCAAAGCAATATCAAATATGAGAATCGGAATCAGCATTTTTTAAGAAACGTAAACTTAAGTTTATTCTAGTACATATTTTTTTGCAAAAGCATATAGTTTCCTAATAATTTAAGATTTGCTAGAGATGAATGTAAAGTTTTGTTTAGGAGTAGCTGACAAATACAGCAGATTGCAAATCAATTTGGTACCAATTAAACTTGGGCAAAGAGGGCTGAAACATATACAAAGCCTAAATAACCGAGGCGTATCTTATGCGATCGAGAAGTGCTGTAGCCAGAACAACTTTTGCCGAATCAAACAATTCTAACTGACACGTTACGTTCTTGCAGATATGTTTTAACCTCTTTCACTGTCAGTTCCCTATAGTGCAGTAGCGAAGCAAGTAAAGCGGCTTCAGCTTTACCCCTGCTAAAAGCTTCAAAAATATGTTGGCAATTACCCGCACCACCCGAAGCAATCACTGGAATTTCAACCGAACTAGCGATCGCACTAGTTAAATCTAGATCGTAGCCAGCTCGCGTACCGTCGGCATCCATACTAGTAACCAGTAGTTCGCCCGCTCCCCTGGTTTCCACCTCTTTTGCCCATTCTAGAGCATCGATTCCCGTATTTTTTCTACCACCACGCACGTAAACATCCCAACCTGGATTGCTCGGATTGTCACGCCTCCTAGCGTCTATTGCCACCACAATACACTGTTTGCCAAAGCGGTCGCTACCGCGATCGATCAAATCGGGATCGCGAACTGCGGCGGAGTTGATACTAACTTTATCGGCTCCTGCTCTTAATAAATTTTTGATATGTTCTAGCGAACTGATACCGCCACCTACGGTTAGAGGTATAAACACCTGTTCGGCAGTGCGGTAAACTACATCTATAATCGTGCCTCTGTCTTCGTGTGTCGCTGTAATATCGAGAAAAACCAATTCATCAGCCCCAGCATCGTTATAAACTTTGGCTAACTCTACAGGATCGCCAGCATCTTTAAGATCGACAAAGTTAACGCCTTTAACTACTCGTCCTGCGTTAACGTCCAAACAGGGTAATATTCTTTTTGCTAGCATGATCCAGCTACATTTATACTTAAAAACTTAGTATTCGCGATCGCTCATTAATTGTCAACTAACTGGTCGTAATTTTGTTCCGATTTAGAGAACAATCCTAATATTGGTCCTAAAATCGCGCCAAAGATAAAACCTCCAGCGTGCGCCCAATAGGCTACTCCCCCGTTTTCCATGCCCACACTGGCTTGAACTTCAAAAGAAGTAATACCGTTAAGTGCTTGTTCGAGAAACCAGAATCCAAGAAAATAAACCGCAGGAATTCTAAAGACTGGAAAGAAAAAACCCAAAGGAACCAAAGTTATCACTTTGGCTTGAGGAAACTTTAATATATATGCTCCCATAACTCCTGCAATCGCGCCACTCGCACCTAGTGAGGGAACATCAGACATCGCCGAAAAAAACCATTGCGATAAACCAGCTAAAACCCCACAGGCGAGATAAAAAAACAGATATTTAGCTCTACCCAACTGCTCTTCAACATTATTGCCAAAAATATATAAAAAAAGCATATTAAAGGCAATATGAGCAAAGCCTGCGTGTAAAAACTGCGAGGTAACTGGAGTTAGTATCTCTGGTATGCCTGAATTTAGCTCGACCCCATTAAAGCTAGCAGTTAACTCTTTTGGCACAATTGCAAATGAATGAAAAAAAGTATCTAACTGCTGGGGAGTCAAAGTCAGTTCGTAAATAAAAGCTACAACATTAATAGCAATTAGAGAATAAGTAACGTAAGGAGTAATTTTTGTCGGATTGACATCCTTGAGAGGAATCATATAGGTCTTTGCCAGCGCAATTGTATTCAAATAATCTAATTTTAAATATCGTACTATCAAAAATTACAACTTATTCAAATTTTTGGGATTAATTTTGTTGTTATCGGTCAAATTTCAAATTGTCTCCCTCGATCGCTGCGATCTATTACTCAAGATAGAGAGCAATAACAAAATGTCAGCGTAATAATTAAATGCAAGTATTAAAATCTTTTAATTTCAAAGCTAGTTTACGTTTAGTTGGGAATAATTTGAAGCTTGAATATATACAGTACTCGTGTTAAGTAAAAAACCCAAAATAGTCGTAATTGGTGCTGGTTTTGCAGGTTTGAGAGCCGTACAAAAGTTAGCTCGCTCTAATGCAGATATTTTGCTAATCGATCGCCACAACTACCATACGTTTGTACCTTTACTCTATCAGGTTGCTACGGGTTTTATTTCCCCAGAGATTATTGCCTATCCCCTGCGTCGCGCTTTGCACCATATTTCCAACGCTCGTTTTTTACTAGCGGAGGTAGAAAATATAGATTTTGAAAATAAGGTTATTCATACCGATCGCCTCGATGTAACTTATGATTATTTAGTGTTAGCTACGGGAAGCCAAACCAAATATTTGGGTGTAGAAGGTGCGCCGCAATATTCTTTACCCCTGCGAACTTTAGAAGATGCGGTTAGATTGCGCGATCGCCTGTTGAGAAATATCGAGCGAGCCGCCTACGAAAGTGACTTGGATCGAAAGCAGCAGTTATTAACTATAGTTATAGTTGGCGGTGGTCCTACAGGAGTAGAATTAGCAGGAGCCTCAATCGAACTAATAACAGAAACTCTAGCCAAAGATTATCCCAAACTCGATTTAAGCCAACTGCGATTATTTTTGATTCATTCTGGCGATCGATTGCTAGCAGGTTATCCCAAAGCTTTAGGTAATTACACTTGTCGGCAGCTACGCCGTCGCGGAGTAAAAGTTCATTTAAATAGTCGCGTTAGTTCGGTACTGCCTGGAGCAGTAGAACTAAATGATGGAATTACTATTGAAACTGCTGCGGTGGTTTGGACGGCAGGAGTAGAAGCTAATTTACCTAATGACGAGTCCCAATTAGCAACAGCTAAAAAAGCTAAAATTTGCGTGCGATCGACTTTACAGTTGCTAGAATATCCCGAAGTTTATGCTGTTGGCGATGTCGCTTTTGTCAAACAAGACAACAAACCTCTGGTTGGTGTAGCTCCCGAAGCACTTCAACAGGGTACGGCGATCGCTCGCAATCTCAAAAGGCAGCTAAGAGGACTGGCTCCCCAACCGTTTGACTATTTTAATAAAGGTACGGCAGCAATTATTGCCCGTAATGCTGGAGTTGCTTATTTATTTGGCAAAATACCCGTAAAAGGCTTTATGGGGTGGTTGTTGTGGTTGGTTATACACTTATATTATTTGCCTGGGGCTTCTAATCGCCTGACGCTATTAATTAGCTGGATTAGAGATTATTTAGTTCGCGAACGTCGAGTTCGTCAAATTTTTGCTTATCAGAATTCTTATGCCAAAGATTTTTTAGATTCAAGACAGTTTCAATCTCGTTTGTAAACACAATTTTGGAGGTATTTAAAATTATGAAATACGTAGCATTAGCGGCTCGCGTCTGTCTTTGTTTAATTTTTCTCAAAGCAGGAATCAGTCATCTATTAGGTTTTGGTCAAACAGTAGCAATGATGGCAGGTAATGGCTTACCCATCCCCAATGTTTTGTTAGCTTTTACCGTCATTTTTCAAATACTTGGTGGTTTATCGCTGCTATTAGGCTATCAGGTTCGTATCGGCTCAATTTTACTCATTATTTTTTTAATTCCTGCTACTTTAGTTTTTCACAATCCTATTGCCGATCCCAGTCAACTCAATGATTTTCTCAAAAACATTGGCTTAATTGGCGGATTGTTAATGGTGATAGCTGTTGGTGCAGGTGCGCTGAGTATTGACGGCGACAAAATAACCACAACTTCTAACCCGAGGACGGAAAACTTTACCAGCTAAATTGTTTAATTGGACATAGGAAAATCAACTGTATTTGGCTCTTGACTTGCAACACCCTGAGTGTCTACATAAGATACGGCTCTTCTGAGGGTTTCGGTGCGATCGCCTGAGAAATTTTCGGGAGGAATTTCTGCTACCACTCTTAATTTTTTCAACCGTCTTTCAGTTTGTCCCGTAGCACCGACGACAAATATTTGCCGCTCTTTTTCTATGGCTTCACTAATGGCATTTTCTAAAGCTAAAGCAGAAGTTACGCCAATTATGGGAACATCACTTAAATCTAAAATTAACGCTCGAAAATTATTAATTAAGTTATGTTGCCGTGAAATAGCTTTTGCCACTCCAAAAATCATTGGACCGCTTAGTTTGAATAAGAGTACTCGACCTTTCGCTCTTTCTAATAACTCTTTTTCTTCTGGGTTGAGTTCGATATCTTCATCGGCATAAGTAACAGCTTTGACACTGTCTGCTCTTAGATTAGAAAGCCGTTCGATAGTTAGAATATTGGCGACAAAAACTCCAACTCCTACAGCGACAATCAAGTCAACAAAGACGGTGAGCAGGATTACTGCATACATAATAATTGTTGTTTTGACTGAAATGCGGTGAGCGCGTCTGAGAAAACCCCAGTCAACAATATCAAGACCGACTTTGAAAGCAATACCTGCTAAAACTGCTAGAGGAACACCCGATAAGAATTGACCCAGTCCCAAGACAACGGCTAACAAAATAATAGCTCGGCTCAAACCTGAAAGAGCAGATCTTCCCCCTGCCTGAATATTAACTACCGTACCCATAGTGGCACCCGCACCAGCCATGCCGCCAAATAAACCAGAAACTATATTACCCATGCCTTGACCGATTAGTTCTTTGTTAGAATCGTGTTCGGTACGGGTCAAACTATCGGCAACTAGAGAAGTCAGCAACGCATCGATACAGCCTAGCATCCCCAAAACCAAACCATTGACAAACATCAATCGTAGTTGAGCGGCACTAAAGACGGGAAGCTGCAAACTGGGTAGCCCGACTGAAATTTGCCCAATACGACGAATTTCAGCACCACCGAAGAAAAATATGGCAATTAAACTGCCGACGATTAATGCTAGTAGTTGGGGTGGCAAGTATTTTTTAAATTTTGAAGGATAAAAAACTAGAATTGCGACGGTTATAACAGCCAGAAGGGTTTCAAGTGGATTGATGTTGCTTAATAATTGAGGCAAGTTTTGGATGGTACCAATTACTCCACCTTTAGGACTAGCCTGTCCTAAAAAGGGTGCAATCTGTAAAATAATTAGAATTATGCCAATTCCCGACATGAAACCAGAGATAACCGTATAGGGCATTAAGGTAACGTATCGACCCAAACGCAATACTCCAAAGATAATTTGGAAAACTCCCGCCAGCATTACTACGGTAAATGCCATCGCCAAACCGTTTTCTGGATTGGCAGCCGTTAAACTGGCAATTACAGAGGTCAAAACTACGGTCATCGGTCCTGTAGGCTCGGATATTAAAGTAGGAGTGCCGCCAAACAGGGCAGCAAAAAAGCCTACCAAAATTGCTCCCCAAAGCCCTGCCGAAGCACCCGCACCAGAAGCAACGCCAAAAGTAAGAGCCATCGGTAAGGCGATTACTGCTGCGGTAACACCGCCAAACAGATCGCCTTTGACATTTCTGAAGTGAATTCGATTGGTGATTGACATTTGTTTGCCAGCTATATGTTATCAATAGTTTTCTATCATGAATTCGGCTTTTTACACTTGACAAATAATGCAATTTTATAAATACAAATGCAATCGCTTAATTTGAGCGAACTAGACGTTGCTGATTTGAAGTATGAAGTAGTAATGGTAAAGTTGTTTAAGATAACGATCTATACGTACCGAGCTTTACTCTTTCCCATTCCGTTCCCAAATAACTATCTCTTCCCAAAACATTACCAATCGCCTGTCGCACTTTAGTCGAGCGTTCTTTCGACCAGTTTGATTGTTGTTTTTTAGAATAGAGATAATCGATTATATCTTGTGATGTAAAGACATCGGGATTGCGTTCTGCTAAAAAACCTTTTACTGTTTTTAACAAAGTTACTTTTAGCTTGCTCGATGAAGGTAAATTATAAAGTTTTTTCTGCCGAACATTTTTAGCGGCATTTTTGTTGCTGGATAAAGATGCTAGAGATGCTTCTCGCTCTGATGTTAACGGTTCGGATTTTGGTTGTTTAGCCTCAGCTAGATAACAATAACATTCTTTGTCGTAAGCGTCCCGAACGCAATAACCTCGCTCGATAGCTCTATCTAGATATAGTTTTACTGCTTCTTTACTCAGTTGTAAATTCAATTTTGTGTTGAGTGTCTTTTGCAAATAACTCAAGTGCAGTGTTTTATTAGGCTCTAATTTAAATACTTCCTCAATTCCTGGCATCACAGTTTTGGATAATTCTAAGAAGCTGCCAACAGCATCATATTCTCTGTTTGAATTAGTCGTTTCCCTTCTGTAGTCGGCAGAATTAGAAAGTTTCTCCTCAGCTTTTGATGATTCTGGATCGAAACTCAAAGAATTTAACTCTATAGAAGATTTAGAGTCTGTTAATTCCTCTTGTAAAAGAAATCCATTTAAGGACATGGGTATTGAGGTTTCTTCAAAACTGTTAGCTGTTCGTGAGGCGTATGAATAGTTGCGATCGGTAATTTGCGTTCTTTTTGTGTTATTTAGTATTTCTTGGGATTCATGCAAACGACTACTATTTCTATTATCCAAATCTTGTAGTAACGCCTCGATTCTCTCTTGGTGTTGTTTGGCACTCATTGCTTTAGACAAATAGTATTCGTATTCGTCTCGATAATAGTCTTGTAATTTTTCTAAGCTTTCTAGTGCCGATATTATTTCTGCTTCTAACATTATTTGTTTCTCCGACATTGCGATGCTTTGCCATTACAATCGTTTCCATAACTCGGACAACAAACTGCATAGCTAATTCTTTCTACCACGCGATCGCATCCCCTACATACAAACTTGTACTCGCGTTCGTACATTTTGCGTTCGTGTTCTTTAACCGTGTACTTTCTATAGTGTTTTGTTTTGACTGCCTGGAACTTATTTTCTGGACTCATCTTTACTCAACTTGCTTCAGTAGAATGTATCTTTGCGATTGTCTGCTAGCTATTAGTCAGTCTTTAGAAAGGCGGTTAGCTAAATGCCAATGACTGACTATTTAAGCTAAAAACTGCTAAAAGCTTTTTTTATTTTGACTAATTTATCTGATTTGCAACTATAGTTTGTTAAATATGAAACTTTGTGACCGCTAAAACCAGTAGAGACTCTCGAACAAAAATTATTACTTTTATGCTTTATCCCAGTTGAGAGGTAAACTAGAGGCGCGATCGCCATAGTTTTTAGTTTCTTCATCTAAAACTGCTTCTACTCGCTCGTATATTTCCTCGGCTTCTTCCATAGAATTGCCAATGCTGGTTAAGCCTAACTTGCCAAATTCTGATAATGCACCCATAAGGTGAAATACGCTACCCGTTCGGCTACTGCTGTCAAAATGCAGGCGTTTTTCGGCAATAATATCCATCAGATCGTTAGGTAGCAAACCGCGATATTGCTCTTTTTGTAGATTATCTGTAGCAATGTAGTGTTTTTCCTGGTCTTGTTGGCTGAGAAATAAACCCGTATCGTAATCGAAATTGCCGTTGGTTAATAACTTGAGAGTCATAAACGGATGAGTCGTACCACCTTTACGCAAATTAATTTCGATCGCCTGAATATCCCATTCATTAGTTTCGGGATGCTGTACCGTAATAAAATCGACGCTATAACGTTCCATCGCTCCTCTTGCTGCTAGAGCTTCTCCTACTTTAAGCCCCAAATCCTGTAATTTAAGACGATATGCCGCATCGGCAGGAAAATGACAGCCCATATAGACTTGACCGTCGGCTCCGCCTAAAATTTGATCGTGAGTAGATAAAATTTCTACTTCTTTGGTCGGTCTGATGTAGCCTTGAACGCTAGGCGATCGCTTTACTTCTCCTTCGATAAAGGCTTCGACAATTGCCCCTAACTTGGGAATGCGTTTTGAAAAACTCTCCCAGGTTTCTCCTTCCGCCTGACAGCTAAGATTTTGTAACTGCTTGTCTAAAGCGTTAATAGTCTCGACGCGCTCGCATTTATCGGGAGCATAATCTAAAATTGGTCTGAGATCGAGTAAAGCGTTCCCCTCTCCTGAAAAGCCTTCATTGAGCTTGACGACAATTCTTTTGAGATCGGGCTGTCTCAACCATAACTCATATAACTCCTCTAACAATTCTTCGGTACTGGTTACGGTAAAGCTACCGTCTGGAAAAGGAATATTACATTCGGCAAAAATTTCGCGACTGCCGCTTTTAGAACCCCAGTGCAGTAAGTCGGGAGATGCTGCCAATAGGGGAATATCTAATTCTAAAGATAGTTTTCGTTCTAGCTCGGTACAGTTGTAACAAACCATATAAGCTTTATTGGGACGAAGCGCACGGCGAATTTTGTCTACCAAACGCGGACGTTCTAAAATTTTTTTGCTTAAGGGTTTTAAAGAACCATCGTAGAGGCTAATAGGCAATAGGCGCTCGCGAGCGTGAGAAAATGGTATACCTGGCAATAGCTGCAAGTAATAATCGATAACAATCGGACATAGAGGTAAAGCCGTAACGTAAATTACTCTGGTGTGGGGGTTACGCAGCCGAATTAACGAAAACAACAATCTTTCTTCGTAGTGAAGAAATCCTTCGATTTTTTCTCCTACTTGCTGATCGACACTAAAAGAAGGAACGACTAAAATATCATAATCATCCTGGTCAAAAAGATCTACACTATGCCAAATTTCCCCAGGAAGATCGGCTTTAGTCCAGTCTCGTAAGCGATCTTGTAGTTTCTCAAAGCGGTCGCCCATCTATTTTGTTTGCCTCACCAGCGGTTATATTTGTTAGTTTACAGCCCCCAAACGCTTTATAAGCGTATACTTTGTATTTTGAGATAAAATTTTTCAGGGAGATCGCACTACAGTCGTGCAAAGTTGGATTAGACAACATCAATGCTTTATTCCTACAATCTTTTTAGCCAATTTTCGATGTCGGTAAAAACTTCTCGATAGTCTAGGTCTTTGTTGAGTTCGTGATAGCTTTCGGGATACTCGTGTAATTCTTTATCGGCTAAAGCTACTGTCTCAAATAACCAACGACTACCTTCAAGCGGCGTAATGCGATCGGCACCACCATGAAGAATCAATAGGGGAACTTGTAGCTGTGCGGCATTAGCTTCGATCCAGCTAACAGCTTGTGAAAATTCCGTAGCCAATCTAGCAGTTCCTTTAGTATGACGCAAGGGATCTCTCATAGCAGCCGCCACTACTTGAGGATCGCGGGAGCCATCAGCTAAATCTATTCCCGTATTCAAACTAAAATGAGGGATGAATCGTGAAAAAATGCGTCCCGCCAGCAGTTTAAGCGGAGAAATACGGACTTTTAAAGCAGGAGACAAGAGTATTAATCCTTTTAACTGCTCTGGATAGTGTAAAGCATAATCTAAAGCGATCGCACCTCCCAAACTTTGTCCCAATAAAAATAACGGCAGATTGAGTTCTTGAGTTGTTATTAATTGTAAAAAAGCGTGCAGGTCTTCACGAAACTCGCTCCAGCTATTAATATATCCCCTTTGTCCCTCAGAGCGTCCATGTCCGCGTAGATCGAAGGCATATACGGCTATGGCGCGATCGCATAAAAGTTCTACCAAGTTATCAAATGTGTCACTGTGTCCTCCCAATCCATGAACGATAGCTACAACTGCTGTAGTTTTACTATTAGGATGCCAACTTTGATAATAGAGTTTTATTGCTCCCGCACCTAAAAATTTTCCCTGTTGGTATTCGATATTTTCGATCTTTATCATAATTATTTCTCTAGCAAGTGTAGTTGATTTGCCGTAGTTTTCGTTTCGGTGGGTTGAGAAATTTCTACTATCGAATCTCCTTGATATTCTTCTAGAGTAAATGAATCTACTTGTATCGCATCATTACGTGCGGTTTCTGCTTGAGTTAATAGTTCGACTTCATCTAGAGTAATAAGTCCCGTTTCTAAAGCATCACGAATTAAAGCTTCGGGTTTTCCTGAAGGTAATTTGCCTAACTTACTAGCATTTTTAATTTTTTTGAGAACAAATTCGGATTTAACCATTAAGTTGAAAGCGGATTCTAAGCGTCCTAAAGCTTCTTCAGTATTGGTGGGAATATAAATATCTGCGGTGAGATTATCTCTTTGTCTGCCTGGAGTCTGCATAATGCGAGCCACTTCACCACCTAGTTTATCTGACGGTAAGCTACCAATGGGATTGAATCGCCACCACGCTGCTACTATTCCCAATAGTGGTACTGACATATTGCTAAGAATACCTTCAAATCCCTGTTGGATTCGGGCAAAAGCATACTGCACCGACCAATGAACTAAAGGTAAATCTTCATACTTTCTGGCTTCGGCTTCATAGCGGCGTAAAGTTGCAGTAGCCAAATACATCCAAGATAAAACATCGGCAAATCTGCCAGTAAGTTTTTCCTGACGTTTGAGGTTGCCGCCATATCTAATTAAAGCTAAATCGGTAAAGCAAGCGAAAGTAGCTGATGCCCAAGCCAACTTACGATAATACTTGGCAGTCGCACCAGATACGGGCGAACCAGCTAGATAACCGCGAGACAGACTGAGTAAGATGGTACGGCAAAAATTGCTGATTATCGAACCGAGATGATGCCAAAAAACGCGATCGAAAGCTCTAACATCGGATTTATGCAACGCCTCAATTTCTCGATAGACATAGGGATGAGAACGAATTGCCCCCTGTCCGAAGATAATCATAGTGCGCGTCAGAATATTAGCACCTTCAACGGTGATGGGAATCGGTGTAGCCGAATAGATATTAGCCAGCAAGTTTCTGGGTCCCCGACAAATCCCTGCACCGCCCAGAATATCCATACCGTCGTTAATAATCTGACGGGAAAGTTCGGTAAAGTTATACTTAGCGATCGCCGAAATAACCGCTGGTTGTTCTCCGTTGTCTACCGCACCAACCGTATACAGCCTTGCCGCATCCATCAGGTAGGTCAATCCGCCAATACGCGCTAGAGGTTCTTCAATACCCTCAAAACGCCCAATATTTAGTCCAAACTGTCTTCTAACTCTGGCATAAGCTCCCGTAACCCTGGTAACTAGTTTGGCGATACCAGTACAGGTGGCGGGAAAACTAACTCCCCTTCCCGCAGCTAATGTCTGCATCAGCATTTTCCAACCCCGTCCCGCTTGTGCCACACCACCGATAATTTGGTCTACAGAGACGACTACATCCCGTCCGAATGTAGGAGAATTGTAAAAAGGTACGCCCATCGGATCGTGACGGCGATCGATAGTTACCCCAGGAGTATTAGTAGGAATTAAGGCGCAGGTAATGCCGAGATCTTTTCCTTTACCTAACAAGTTATCTGGATCGCTTAGTCTGAAAGCTAGTCCCATCAAAGTTGCGATCGTCGCTAGGGTTATATAGCGTTTTTCCCAATTCAGGCGCAAATATAGCTTGCCGTCATCGCCTTTGAATACTAGTCCGTTAGAAACAATACTACCCGCATCCGAACCAGCATTAGGTTCTGTTAGAGCAAAGCAGGGAATTTCTTCACCAGTTGCCAGTCGGGGTAAGTAATAGTCTTTTTGTGCCTGGGTTCCGTAGCGTAATAACAATTTAGCAGGTCCTAAAGAATTAGTAACGCCAACTGTGGCAGTATGGGTAAAAGAACGCGATGCCAACTTATTCATTACTGCACTATAAGCCAGGTTAGAAAATCCCAAGCCGCCGTATTCAGTCGGAATCATCATGCCAAAGAACCGCTCTTGTTTGAGATAGTCCCAGACTTCAGGGGGTAAATCCTTACGCGAATGAATTTCCCAATCAGTCGCCATCTGACAGACTGTTTCTACCTGGTTGTCGAGAAAGGAACGGATTTTTGAGAGTTCGGAATTCGGAATTTGTAGTTCGGAGTTATTATGTTTCTCTGTATCCCCGCGTCTCCGCACCCCCGCGTCTACCTTACCAACTTTTTTATTTAACCTACTAGGTATTAAGGGATAGGGTTCATTAAGAAGGCGTTTAAAGTTGGGTTTGCCAGAGAAAAATTCGCCATCTATCCAGACGTTTCCTGCTTCTATTGCTTCGCGTTCGGTGTCGGAAATTTTAGGTAGTAGCTTTAAGGCTTTAATCGATCTAACGACATACGCTGTAATTAATTTTTGTCGTAGCTGTGGCAGATTAAAAATTAACGCCACAACACCAAAGACAATCCATGCCCAAAGCGGCGCTTGGAACAGCCCTAAAACAACAGCAACATACAGCGACCACAGCCAGAGAGGAACGCCGATATAACCAAAGATGACGAGAGCCAACAAAAATAGAAAAACATAAACTCCAAATATCGTTTCAGGAAGATTTATCATAGTTCTTCTCCCAACAATTCTAAATAAAAAACTACTAACTCCGAACTCCGAATTCCTAACTCATAAAAGATTCTCAAACACCCCCGCAGCACCCATACCGCCTCCGACGCACATGGTTATCATGCCGTAGCGGATTCCCCGTCGCTGCATTTCGTGAAGCAAGGTAGCGGTCAATTTTGCTCCCGTACAGCCCAAAGGATGTCCTAAAGCGATCGCGCCGCCGTTGACGTTGATAATGTCTTCATTTAGTCCTAGCTTGCGTATTACCGCTAGAGACTGTGCGGCAAAGGCTTCGTTGAGTTCGATTAGCCCAATGTCGTTTAAAGTCAAGCCTACCTGTTTGAGGACTTTGGGTACGGCAGCGACGGGACCGATACCCATGATTTCAGGTGCTACCCCCGCTACTGCATAACCCAATAGTCTACCCATCGGCTTGATTTTGAGTTTGTTTATCATTTTTATGCTCATTACTACGGCAGCGGCTGCCCCATCCGACATTTGAGAGGAGTTACCTGCCGTCACCGTACCTTTGTCATGAAACACTGGTTTTAGTTTGGCTAGAGCTTCCATACTGGTATCGCTGCGTGGTCCTTCGTCTACCTCAAATACCCGTTCGCTCTTTTGCAATTTGCCATTGGCATAAAAACTTTCTTTTAAAGATACGGGAACTATTTCTTCGCTAAAGCGACCCGTTTTAATGGCAGTTAAAGCCCGATGGTGCGATCGCAAAGCAAAGCGATCCTGGTCTTCTCTGGAAATATGAAACTCTCTAGCGACATTTTCGGCTGTAAGTCCCATTGTGATATAAGTATCTGGAGAACTATCGATCAGTTCTGGGTTGGGAGAGAGATAATTACCGCCCATTGGCATCAAACTCATCGATTCTGCGCCACCAGCAACGATAACATCTGCCTGTCCCGTCATAATTGCTTGAGATGCCATAGCTATAGTTTGCAGTCCCGACGCACAAAAACGATTGACCGTACAGCCAGGAACGGCATCGGGTAATCCCGCCCTCTGAGCGACAATTCGACCCAGGTTAAATCCCTGTTCTCCTTCAGGAAAAGCACAGCCTATGATTACATCATCGATTTGTGCGGGGTCTAATTTTTCTACACGAGCGATCGCGCCTCTGACCGCAGTTGCTCCCAAATCGTCGGGACGTACATTACGCAAAGCTCCTCTGGGTGCTTTACCAATAGCAGTTCTAACGCTACTGACTATATATGCTTCTTTCATAACTCTACTTAGAGTTCGGAGTTCGGAATTCGGAAATCGGAGTTATTAACAACTACGAAACCTCAATCACGAACTACAAACTACTAACTCCTAGCTCTTCTTAATTTTTTGTTTGATTTTTTTAGTTATGGCAACTAAAATTTTGATAATCTCCTCGCATTCTTGTTGGAGTAATTTGATTCTTCGTTCTTTTATCAAATCTGCTCTGACTAGAATAATTAACCAATATTCAGTTTCTCTAGTTTCCTTTAAAGCAATTTCTAGTTTGTGCAGAAAATCTCGATCCGATTGAGCAGATTGAGCCTCTCGAACGTTCGCTCCGATGGAAGTACCACTTCGAATTAATTGCTTGTATAAAATCCTTGTTACACCACTCTGTTCTTCCAAAAACTTACAAAGCTTGACAATTCGGACCGCAAAACTTAGCGTTCTCTCCTGAATTTTCTGCTTCTCATCACTCATAAAAAATCAACTATTCATGGGCATCTCCTAAATAAACTTTCCCAAAACAATTAAACTCCGAACTACTAACTCCAAACTCCGAATTAATTCCTTAAGGGTTTCTTGGTTTTCAATAAATGTGCGATCCGCTTTTGGGTTTTTGCTTCTTTGAGTAGCGGTACAAAGGTTTCTCGTTCTAGCTGTAGTAAGTAATCTTCACTGACTAGAGAAGGTGCGGACAGTTCACCACCTGTTAGTACGTATGCCAAACGTTGAGCCAGAAAGCGATCGTATTCGGAGATATAGCCTCCCTGCTGGAAAACATAGGCACCATGTTCTAGTGCTGCCCTGCCTGGTTCACCCAAAACCATAATTGAGTCGCGATAGGGTATGGGTACATAGCCTTCTAAATCGAGATGGATAACTTCTTGCTTGGCGACGTATAAACGGCGATCGCTATTGATGACAATCTTGGCAGTGGGAGACAAGAAACCTAGTTCTTGAGCTTCATAAGCACTGTTGGCAACTGTTGCCATACCCACAGTTTCAAAGGTTCGTAGCAAGAACGGTTGAATCTGCGATGCGGTTTCTTGAGCCGCTCTCGATGCTGCCCAGGTTGCCAACCGCATAATGCCACCAGCCCCAGGAATCAAGCCAACGCTTAGTTCTACTAGTCCGATGTAACTTTCGGCTGCGGCAACAACTTGGGGGCAAGCCATAACTAATTCACAACCGCCACCGAGAGCTAATCCTCTAACGGCAGCTACGATAGGTTTGGGAAAGTAGTGAATTCTCTGTAAAGTAGTTTGAAATTGTCGTACCAAATCGGCTACTCGCTCTAGTTGTCCAGACTGAGCCAGCTTGTCAATTTCTACCAGATTTGCGCCACCACAGAAGTTATCGTTGCTATTGCCAATAACCATGCCTCGATAGTCACTGGTTTCGAGCAGATCTAAAACTTCTGCTAGCCCCTCCATGACTTTAAAGCTGAGGGTGTTGCCTTTGGAGCGAAATTCGTATAAAACTACTCCCTCCCCAAGATCTAATAGGGCAGCTTCGTCGTTTTGCCAGAGAACATTTTTAGATTGAGATTTAATGGCATTGAGGTCGAGTTCGTCGTGAGGAAGGTTTAAAGTCACATATCCGCTATTGGGAGTGTAAACTTTGTCTTGTCGGTAAAATCCCGCTACCTGATGCTGTTGAATCATCGTTTTTATCCAATCTGCCAGGGGAATATCGGCTGTCTGCATATCGTTAATAACGGTTTTGAAACCCAAAACATCCCAGATTTCAAAAGGACCTAGTTGCCAACCAAATCCCCAGCGCATGGCGCGATCGATCTCTGCGAGACTGTCGGTAATTTCAGGAATACGAGCCGAACTGTAGCTTAGTATCGACAGCATCAGCTTGCGGAAGAACTTACCAGCCCGTCCTTTATCCCGATATAAAGCTTGCAAGCGTTCTGATAATTCTAGTTTTGGCAAAGATTTCAAATCGCCTAAATCTAGAGGTTTAGCTGGCTCATAAGCAAAGGTTTGGGGATTTAGAGACAGAATTTGTCCCCGTTCTTTTTTATAGAAACCCTGCCCTGCTTTCGCTCCTAACGACCCTGTTTCTACCAGTTTGTTTAGTAGCGCAGGTACGCGAAAAACTTCGCGACTTTCATCATCGGGAATAGCAGGATAGAGATTTTTTGCTACGTAAACTAAAGTATCTAATCCTACTAGGTCGGCAGTTCTAAAAGTTCCCGATTTTGGTCTTCCTATCAGAGTTCCCGTTAGAGTATCGATTTCTTCAATAGTGTATCCTTCATCGATAAAGGCTTTTATCCCTAGCATGGTGGCGTAAATACCAATGCGGTTAGCAATAAAATTGGGAGTGTCTTTAGCCACAACTACACCTTTACCGAGATGCAGACGGGCAAACCATTCCAGTCTGAGTAAAACTTCGGTGTCCGTATCTTCTGTGGGAATTAGCTCTAGTAATTTGAGATAGCGTGGGGGATTAAAAAAATGCGTGCCTAAAAAACGCTGGCGAAAAGATTCAGGCAAGCCGCGAGCGATTTCATTGACGGGCAAACCACTGGTATTGGTAGAAACGATCGCCTCATGACTGATAACGCCTTCAATTCTTGCCATCAACTGCTGTTTGATTGCCAAGTTTTCTACCACTGCTTCAATTACCCAGTCTACATCTGCCAGGCGATCGAGATGTTCGTCAAAATTTCCCAAAGTTATGCGACGGGCAGTTTTTTCTGTGTATAAGATTGGGGGCTTGTGCTTTAGTGCTTTTTTCCAGGCAGCTTCGACGATCGCATTTTTATTGTCTTCTGCGGCAGGTATATCTAGTAAATGAACCGTCAAGCCAGCATTAGCCAGGTGAGCCGCAATCTGCGAACCCATGACTCCCGCACCTAAAACAGCAGCGGTTCGGAACGGTTTAAACATTTGATTTTCCTCCCTTAGATTTACTCTAAATCTTTAGAATTAGTATTTTTTTGTAGCTTCCACGGCATAGTGGAGGGCAGAGTAAAATAATTTTTAAGCGATTGCCAGAGTAACTTCGCTTTAGTGAAAATTTTCTTGGTTAGTCGTTTTACCGAAAGAATTCGGATTTTTGAATATAAGCTAGAGATTTGTATTTCACCAATTTGAATTTGTTTGAGGAGCAAATTTAACTCCGTTGCGTAGCCTGTCGCTTTGCGTGTACTACGAACTTCCGTAATGGCAGGTTGCTCCCTTGCCCCCAAAAACTCTGGGTCTTCTCCATACATAGCGTCAATTTCTGCCGCAAATGTCTCGTTGACTTTGGCGCGATCGATCTTTCCACTTGGGTGTAACAAACCATTAGCTAAAGTAAGATCGGCATCGAGTAGTTGAAACTGTTTGACTTTCGACCATCTAGGCAGACTTTGGTTGGCATCGTCTACTAAGGTTTGATAGAGAGCGACAATCTCTGGCTGCTGCAATAACTCGGTAACGGGTAAAAATAAGTTCAAAGCTTTAGCACGCTCTTGCAGCTTATCTAAATTGGGAAAAACCAACATACTACAGAACTTTTTCTGCAATCCCACTACTACTGCCTGTTTGACTAAAGACGATTGTTTGACTCGCTGTTCTAGTGGTTGGGGGATAACATATTTACCAGTAGAAAGCTTGAATAGTTCTTTTTTACTACCTGTAATGGTTAAAAAACCTTCTGAGGTAAATTGCCCCAAATCACCTGTATGCAACCATCCCTCTTCGTCAATAACTGCCTTAGTAGCTTCTGGATTTCGATAGTAGCCTGACATTACGTAAGGAGCTTTAACTAAGATTTCTCCATCATCGGCGATCGCAATTTTTACTCCTGGAATTGGTACTCCTACCGTTCCCGCACGGTTTGATTTTGCTCGGTTGAAACAGATCGTCGCACTGGTTTCAGTCAAACCATAGCCCTGTAATACGGTCATTCCTGCCGCGCTCAGCACATTAGCAATGTCGGCTTTTAATGCCGCGCCACCACTAATAAAATATTTAATCCTTCCGCCAAAAGGCTTCCGCCAGCGAGTGAAAACCAAACGATCGGCTAAGGCAAACTGGATAGACTCCAAAGAGTTTAGCCCTTTGCCCAACTCGTAACTGTGGGCTAGCTTTAATGCCCAATCAAAGACTTTTTTTTCAAATCCTGTAAGTTTGTTACCGCGATCGACAATCTTTTGATAGGTTTTTTCTAACAATCGCGGTACGGTAGCTACAATCGTCGGTCTTACGGTTTGAAAATCTCTAGCTGCCCGATTGGGTGTAGAAAAATAGATGCTGTGACCGTAACAAATATGACCGTAAACTAAGGCTCGCGCAAAGATATGGGTTAGAGGTAAAAAAGACAGAATTACTTCTCTTGTACCTGGCTTGAGATCCTCAAGGCTGTTAAAAGTAGTAAGAACATCAGCAGTAATATTTTCATGAGTTAACATTACTCCTTTAGGCTGTCCCGTTTCTCCCGCAATATAAACGATAGTTGCCAAGTCTTGTGGAGATATTTTTGCATTTAATAGCTGTCCTTTCTCTCGATTCCAGAACGCTTTACCTCTGGCTCTAATTTCGTCAAGCGACAATAGTTGAATACAATGAGGTAGTTCGGGACAAGATAGTTCTTGCCGACCCTGACAGAGCAATAAAGGAATACAAAGACAGGAAAAGTTCGTAGTTTGTAGTTCGTAGTTGTTAATAACTCCAAATTCCGAATTCCGAATTCCGAACTCATCGATTTCGCAGGTCAATAGTCGGGTACGTTGTTCTTCCCAGTCATTAGGAATATCGGCGACAATAACTGTCTGAAGATTGGGAGTGTTACCTAAATAGGGAATGACTTGAGCCAATAAATCTAAATTAGATACGATTAATACTTTGGCTGCTGAATGATGCAGGATAAAAGCGATATTTTCTAATGTCTGAGTCAAATCAATCGGCACGTCAACTAGTCCAGCTAGTAAAGAACCAAAATCTGCCAGACAGAAATTGATATCGCCATGCATTAAAAATGCCACTCGATCGCCTCGCTTTAATTTATCTTCTAACAGTCCCAAAGCTAGCTCTTCAGCAGCAGTTAGCAGTTCTCGATTCGATCGAGGCTGCCAAACCTGTTCTTGCCAATGATTGAATGCTTGAGGATTGAAATAACAATCGCTAGCCTCGTTTAGTAATGAAGGTAAGGTGCGACCTAAAATTGGGCGATCGCCAGAAAAAAAAGAATTCTCAATCTTAAGGAAATTAAACATCAATCGTTTAAAAAGAAATTATTCTTTTACTCCCTCAAATTATTTTTAGCTTTTCAAGCTGTTGAGAAATATTTTTACAACTACTAAACTTTTTTAACAGACGTATTTTAAAATTGATATTAGTTGCAAAAACAGCAACAATTCTAAGATTTTTGTAGATATATTCGACCTCAAATGTCTACAAAAAAACAATTTAATAATATTTGTTTTGTTTTTTTTATCCCGATTGACGGATAAACTTTATATTTAATAGTTTAGCATATTGATGTCAAAGACAGTTTACAATTCTTATTACTAAACCCGATTGATGTAAAAATAAGCTTTAGCAATAAAATAATTTTTTGGCATAAATCATATTGAACTACATGATTATAAAAAAAAGAAAGACAAAATAAAAAACACATTAATTTACTGTTTATTTACGCAAAAATTTTATTTAAAACAAATTTTAAAACACTCCACTAAAAATAGAGCCGTCGCATCAAAATATCAAGTTAAAATATGCCAGAATTAGATGATAACTGAAGCAATAAATTACTATGCAAGCCAGCTTTGAGATCGTATCCTGCTTCACAAGTCGACTGCCGTTTAAAAATTTATGGGATGCAGTAGAATCCCAATTTGGTAACTCAAATGCTGGGGTTACGATGTGCTTATCTTAATGGACAAATTGTTGTTTAATTTATCTGCCAAAATGGGATACTTCGCTTTTCTTTTAACTAGCAACTTTCAATTTTTTCTCAGCTGCTTCTCTACGTCTGGGAACTTCATACGTATAAAAGTCATAAGCCAGCTTGGTATTAGGAAAAATTGCTCTTGCTTCTTGTTTGAGATCTTCTAGCTGTAGGGAATTACCAGGAGCATAACGAGGGCTAAAATGAGTCATGATTAATTTTTTAACCCCTGCTAGTAATGCCACTTGCGCTGCCATAGTAGAAGTCGAGTGCATCCGTTCAAAAGCCATCTCTGCATCTTGATGAGCAAAAGTCGCTTCGTGTATTAAGACATCAGCATCTCGCGCTAATTCTACTGCTGCCTCACAAAATACGGTATCGGTGCAGTAAGCTATTTTTCGTCCTGTTTCTGGTTCGCCACAAAGTTCTTTACCGTTAATAACCCGACCGTCTTCTAGGGTTACTACTTGCCCCTGCTTTAGTTTGCCATAAACTGGTCCTGGAGGAATTCTCAAAGCTTTAGCTTTGTCGATATCAAATCTTCCGGCACGATCTTGTTCGACTATACGATAGCCATGAGCGGGAATGCGATGTTTTAATAATTGACAACTAATGCTAAACTCGTCGTCTTCGTAAAGTAAACCAGGTTTGACTGTATGTACTCGCAGTCGCGAACCCAATTTAAAACAAGAATATTTAGCACCAGTTTCGAGATATGCTTTTAACCCTTCAGGACCATAAATATCGATCGCCTGAGCGTTACCAGCCAAACCGCCAGAAGCAATTAACCCTAGCAGACCATAAATATGATCTCCGTGCATGTGGGTAATAAAAATGCGACGAATTTGCGAACTCTTAATATCACTACGCAATAGCTGATGCTGCGTTCCCTCGCCGCAGTCAAATAGCCAAACTTCGGCACGTTGGGGAAGGCGCAGGGCGATACTAGATACGTTGCGAGATCGCGTCGGTACTCCAGAACTGGTTCCTAAAAAGGTAATTTCCACTATAGATAATCTTCGAGCTAATTTCTTGTCTTAAGAATTTAAGTATCTATCTTAACAATTAGTCTCTATTTGAAGTGGACGATCGCTTTACACTTTGTTTGTATTTTCAAACTTTACTTGACGAATTGCCAAAAAATAAGAAACACTATTAGTTTGAGATCCATCTATCTATAAGACTATATTTTTAAATCGCTCGCTATTATTTCGGGTTGATTTTAGTTGTTGAGGAGATTTACAAAAACAATGACATCTCAAAACTATAAACTAATTACTGCTTTATTGAATAAATTATCGTTGGCTCGTAGTTCTTGGCTATTATCTTTATTACTCTGGATAGTTCTAGTTTTACCTGCCCAAGCATTAGAGCTAAGAGTAGCTGTGCAAAAGAATGTCGAGCGCCTTAAAGTAGGAAGTTCGACTACTGCCGTAGTTAAAAATGGTGCGGGACAGCCTATTGGCGAACTAACTCCCATGTCTTCTTTAGCGGCAAAAACTAATGGTAGCGGTATTGCTCTAGAACGCCTTAATGCTACAGAATTAATTATCGAACCCAAAGACGATGGCTATGTCTGGATTGGCGATCGCTGGTATCGGGGACGAACTCGTTTAATACGTCAGGGTGAGAGTTTGACGGCAATCAATCATGTCGATCTCGAACAGTATTTGTATAGTGTGGTAGGTGCTGAAGCGATTTCTACCTGGCCTATTGAAGCCCTAAAAGCTCAGGCAGTAGCAGCCCGCTCCTATGCTTTGTACAAGCAAAAAACAGGTACTAATGGTATTTACGATCTCGACACCACTGTTGGCACTCAAGTATATAAGGGACTCGATAGCGAATACACGACTACCCATGCAGCAGTTGATGGAACTTTAGGTCAAATTATGACCTACAATAACCAAGTTATTTTAGCTGCTTTTCACTCTTCTTCGGGCGGTCATACAGAAAATGTAGAAGATGTTTGGACTTCTCCCTTGCCTTATTTAAGAGCAGTTGTAGATTACGACCAACAGTCACCCGTATTTGAATGGAATCAAATCGTTCCCGTCAGCCAGATTATGAATCTAGTTGCAGGAGTCGGACAGATTAAAAACCTCGTGCCAGAAACTGTGACTCCCTACGGTCGAGTTATAACTATGAAGGTTGTTGGCGATCTCGGAACTGCTGTAATAGAAGGTTCAGATATACGACAGACATTGGGTTTGCGTAGCACTTTGTTTCGAGTTGCTACCGACGGTAATAATTTAAAAATTCACGGTCGGGGTTTTGGTCACGGTTTGGGTTTGAGTCAGTGGGGTGCATATTATTTAGCCAAACAGGGAGTTTCCTACAACCAAATTTTGACTCATTACTATCAAAATGCCAATTTAGCGCGAATTGAGCCTTAAACTTTAATAGTAACCGTTTACCGTAATTTATAGGATTTTTATAGTCAAATAGGATGCCGTTACGGCATTTTTTTATGTCCAAAAATTATACCCGACAAAAATTATCGGGTATGTTTGACTCGATTTTTTGGCTGTGCTACTATCAAAACCACTGTCACGGAATCAGTAGAAACCAGGAATTAATTAAATGACCCAGGCAATAGCTAAGACATCAAAACCACGGACTTTTACCAATTTGGTATCAAAAGAAGGAGGGGTAAAATATCCCTTAGAAGCACTTCACGTTTGCGAAGAAACCTTTTCTCCTTTAGAAGTTGCTTATGACTATGAGGCAATTCGCTCTATTGTAAGTAGAGAAACCATAGCTGCAGGTCCTAATTCAATTTGGCGTTATAAGGCTTTTCTACCAGTAGAAACCGAAAATCCCATCGATGTTGGCACTGGAATGACTCCCTTAGTCAAATCGACTCGTTTAGCTCGTCGTCTGGGTCTAAAAAATCTCTACATCAAAAACGATGCCGTCAATATGCCTACCTTGAGCTTTAAAGATCGGGTAGTATCTGTAGCTTTAACCCGCGCTAGAGAACTTGGTTTCTCTACAGTATCTTGTGCTAGTACTGGTAATTTAGCCAATTCAACTGCTGCGATCGCCGCCCATGCAGGTATGGACTGTTGCGTATTTATTCCTGCCGACCTAGAAGCAGGAAAAGTTCTCGGTACTTTAATCTACAATCCTACTGTCATGGCAGTTAAAGGCAACTACGATCAGGTAAACCGTCTGTGTTCGGAAGTGGGCAATAGCTACGGATGGGGATTTGTCAATATCAATTTACGCCCTTACTACTCTGAAGGATCTAAAACTCTCGGTTTTGAAGTTGCCGAACAGTTGGGTTGGCAACTACCAGACCACGTAGTAGCACCTCTGGCTTCTGGTTCTCTCTACACTAAAATCTATAAAGGCTTTCAAGAATTTATTAAAACAGGTTTGGTAGAAGCAAAAGATGTCCGCTTTAGCGGCGCACAGGCAGACGGTTGCTCTCCCATTGCCGAAGCATTTAAAGCAGGTAGAGATTTTGTCAAGCCAGTCAAACCCAACACCATTGCTAAATCGATCGCGATCGGTAATCCTGCCGACGGTATGTACGCTCTAGACCTCGCTCGTAAGACTAATGGTAATATCGAATCCGTTAGCGATGCTGAAATTGTCGAGGGCATGAAGCTACTTGCCGAAACCGAAGGTATCTTTACCGAAACCGCTGGCGGTACGACTATTGCCGTGCTGAAAAAGCTAGTAGAAGCAGGTAAAATTGACCCCGATGAAACTACTGTTGCTTACATTACTGGTAACGGCTTAAAAACCCAGGAAGCCGTACAGGGTTATATTGGCGAACCTTTCACCATCGAACCCAAACTCGATAGTTTCGAGCGAGCTTTAGAACGTTCTCGTACTCTAGAACGCCTTGAATGGCAGCAAGTTACTGTTTAAATTCATTTACTACATAGTTTATTGTTTGTGACCAATTATGACCGTTAAAGTATTAATTCCCACCCCCTTGCAAAAATTTACCAACAATCAAGCTACTATCGAGTGCAGTGGTAGTAATGTTGATGAATTAATTAATTCTCTGGAAACTAACTGCCCTGGAATTAAGGCACGTATTTGTGATGAAACAGGTAAACCCCGTCGCTTTCTCAATCTCTATGTCAATAGTGAAGATATTCGTTTTCTAGAGGGTACGGATACCAATCTAGATGATGGAGACGAAGTAAGTATCGTTCCTGCGGTAGCTGGAGGCTAAAATTCCAAGTTTCGATTTAATAGTTCCGTAACAGTGAGGTAGGCTATGCAGTCTACCTTTTTTGCTGCTAATAAGATTGTAGGTTAATAGACTGTTAGTTATTACTATACTGGTTAGAAGCTATTAACAATAAACGACAACAATGGATTTACTGCGCTCGCTTCCCATTGGACTTTATTTAGAACAACCAGAAACTTGGCTGCATAGAATAGATCCCAGAGTTAAGCTTGCCTGGCTGATGACATTTTTGATTGCGCCTTTACTTGCCAATCCTGTTTGGCGTTTGGCATTAGTAGGATTGCTTATGTTAATAACATTGTCAGCAGCGATTCCTTTAAGAGTCTGGCGCAAGCAGATGGGCTGGTTAATTTTACTATGCAGTTTAATTTTTGCAATCGCCTGTATTGCTCCTGATGGCTTGGCTGTAGAATCACAGCCCAGAACGCCGCAATTTTGTTCGGAGCCAGTAGAAAATCCTGCCGAATGTCCCCTAGAGCTACCGCAGCCTACTTCGTATCGATATACTTATGTAGATCGTCCTGGCTTTCTTTTCATCCCTCAAATTACTATTACTCGTCGTTCTCTAGATATAGCCGTGCGGGTTTCGACCTTATTTTTTACCTTAATTTACAGCACCAACCTATACTTATTAACTACAGCACCCGAAGAAATCACCGCAGGTTTAGAAGATTTGATGAAACCTCTACGTTGGTTTAAACTCCCTGTATCGGAAATAGCTCTAACTCTCACTCTCTCACTACGTTTTATTCCTTTAGTTTTAGAAGAAATTCAAAATTTAGTTAGATCGATCCGTACCAGAGCAATTGACTGGAAAAAACTCGGACTGCGACGTAGCTTTAAGCTTTGGCTAGTGGTTGCTGAAAAATTATTAGAAAATCTATTGTTGCGCTCCGAACAAATTGCTACAGCTATGGACGTACGCGGTTTTACCAGTCCTAACGAGCATAAGGTACAGTGGCATCATCTGAAGTTGCGCTGGCGAGACTGGCTGGCTTTGGCAGTTTTAATTCCTTTTTGGTTTGCTCGCTGGTCGTTTGGAGGTATGGCTTAATTAATTTTTTAATTCGATGAAACAGTTGTTACCTTGGTACTGGCGATCGCAAACACTTAATAATCGTACTGCTGCCGAGATTTTTGAGAAGTTGTTTTACCATAGCGATCGCATTGCTACGCTTTTAGAAAGTCCTGTCGGTCGCACTGGTAAGCTGGCTCGTTATTCAATCTGTGCTGGCAAACCGCGCTTAGTTGACGGCAAACTTCAACTATGGACTTTTCCACTCGGTAAGATTTTATCAAGCCTAAATTCGCTAGTAGATCGTTGCCAGATGAATAATAATACCGCGATCGCTCACCTGCCGTTTACTGGAGGGTGGCTGGGTTGGTTGGGTTACGATCTGGCTTGGGAAATCGAACGTTTGCCTGACAAAAATAGAGATCCCCTTCCTTTTCCTGTAGCATATTGGTACGAACCAGATTGTTTTGCTGTTTTAGATCATCAGCAGCAAACTCTCTGGCTGGCAGCCACAGTTCCCCAACAGCTAGACGAACTCGAAGCTAGATTGGAGTTTGCTGCTTTGGTTAGTTCCTCTATTTCTAATAACGTTGCTCGGTCTATATTAGCTGTCGATCGCCCTCAAAGTTTTTTAGAAACAGAAAACTATAGGGGTTATGGCTCTTTATTCGAGGTCGATCCCCAAGCTTCACCTCGCTCCAACAGTGCAAAAACTTTACCAAATTTCTCTTTTCAAACCTCACAATTAGAATACCAACATGCCGTCAGACAAGCAAAAAAATATATTCAAGCAGGAGATATTTTTCAAACCAATTTATCTTTGCGGTTTCAAACTGCAACCAAAACTGATAGCTGGACGATATATCAAAACTTAAAACAAATAAATCCTTCGCCTTTTGCTAGCTACTGGCGATCGCCCTGGGGTGATGTTGTTAGCTGTTCTCCCGAACGCTTGATTAAATTGCAGGATAATGTAGCCGAAACCAGACCAATAGCAGGAACTAGACCCAGAGGTAAGACAACTGAGAGCGATAGCGTTTTAGCTGGCGAACTAGTGTCAAATAGCAAAGAAAGAGCCGAACACGTTATGTTAGTAGACCTGGAACGTAACGATTTAGGTCGAGTATGTCAGTGGGGTTCGGTAACGGTAGATGAACTACTGGAGATCGAACGTTACAGTCACGTAATGCACCTGGTTAGTAATGTCAGAGGTATTTTGCCGAGCGATCGCAACGCTGTCGATCTAATTCGCGCTATGTTTCCTGGCGGAACTATTACGGGCTGCCCGAAAGTACGCTGTATGGAAATTATTGAAGAATTAGAACCAGTAAGGCGCAGCCTGTTTTATGGTTCTTGTGGTTACTTAGATTGCCGAGGTAATTTAGATTTAAATATCCTAATTCGCAGCCTTCTCTATATCAATTCTGCCAAACCTAATACTACGGCAATGGTTTACGGACAGGTTGGTGCGGGTATCGTTGCCGACAGCGATCCCGAAAAAGAATGGCATGAATCTTTAAACAAAGCCGAAGCACAGATAGCAGCTTTAAGCAAATTATAATTCCCGATCCCGTACGGGTAAGGCAATGTTTTACTCTCTCCATGCAAATTCCCATACGGGCAAAGCAGTGCCTTGCTTCCTACGAATTTTATACTGTTTCCGAACCCTGCTCGACTCGGCGTAACTTTAACATCGTAATGCAGCTTATCAACCATAAAAAACCAACTCCGTATCCTGCAATTATATCTGTGGGCCAATGTACTCCTAAATAAAGGCGGCTCAAGCCAATAGCAGCAATTAAAGTTGTCGCCACAGTGTAAATTAAAGCAGCAAATTTAGAATATTCTTTGGCTAGCAAATAAGCAATAAAGCCATAGAGTACGATCGAACCCAAAGCATGACCGCTAGGAAAACTAAAAGAGGTTTCTGTAATTAACTGAGTCCATAGTTGAGGGCGAACTTTGACAAACAACAGTTTTAGTTCTGTATTGAGAATATAAGCACCAAAAGAGGCGATCGCCAGCATTACCAATTCTATATAATAACGTTGCCACAAAAGTAAGAGCGAACTAACTCCGAAAACAACAAGAACAGCAGTGGGATTAGCTAAATGAGTTACGGTTAGCATCACTCGATCTAAGTAAGGATTAGCTACAGAATGAATTGACAGTAATATCGATTCGTCAAAATCAAAAGCATCTTTTTCGAGAACTTCATGAGCTAACTCGGTAAGGATAAATAAGATTGATAGAGAAATAACTAAGCCCACAATACCGATGGTAGTAATTAAAGAACTAATTTTGGGATGTATGTGGTTTACCCAAAAACTAATTAAAGAACGGATCATTTTGATATTTAACAAGCGGGTTGACTAATGTTTGAGGACGCGAGCGATCGCTTTTGAAAATATAAACTTTTATTACAAGTATTTATACATAAACAAAACTTATTCTTGTTAGAAAAAATTTTAACTTGTTAATGATTGCTATTTGAATATTTTCCTTCATAATATAAGGGTATAGAAAAAAGCCACTTCAATCCATACTAAACAAAGAGAAAAAGCTATGGTAGTTAACGATTTTACTTTATGGTCAATGATTCTAATCAATACAACAGTTTGTATTGCTTTACCAAAAATCATAACTTTCAAATGGTCTGAGTTATTAAGCAAATAATTTTCAGTTTGTGAAATTTTCAGTCGAACAAATATTAGCTTGTCTGTATATAGATCGCAAAAAACAGCTAACTTTAATTTGCCGTACTCAGTTGCTGCGCCGATTGTTAAACTTATTTACTTATTTTTCAAACAGTTATCGCAGTGACCACAGCTAAAATTCGCCGCTTCTTTAGTAAAACCAAAAGACAATAATAAAAATTGCCAGCGACATTGTGTAGTTTTTAAATATTGTTGTAACTGTTCGACAGAGTGTTTTCGCTCTGCTAATAAACGATTTACACTAATGGTAGTAGCCTTTTTCTGATAGTAAAAAGGACTTTGCCAATAAACCATACCCAAACTATGGAGAACTCCCAAAGCAATTTCAGCATGGGGATTTTGCTTGACAATCGCTTCGAACGCTCCCTGGGCTGGAATTTTTTTGGCTATTTGTCTGGCTTGCTGATATTGTTTTTGCAAACGTTGGCTAAAAAACTGACTGCGCTGCTTATCTTCAGGATTTAGCCAACCAGTTGGTTCGCTAACTAAAGTTAAAGCCTCTGCAAGCTTACCATTTCTGCCTCCTCTCCCTACTTCTTGAATATACTCGGCAAGTAATTCTGGTGCGTGCCAGTGAACTACCCAGGCACAGTCTGGTTTGTCAATACCCATCCCAAAAGCAGAGGTGCAAACGACAAACTGAGTTTTTCCTGTTAGCCAGTCGCTTTCTATTACTCTGCGTTCTGTAGAACTCAATCCTGCATGATAAGCTTTGGCAGCATAATTTAAAGATTTAAACCAATTAGCTATAGTTTCACTATCCTTGCGCGATCGCACATAAACCAAACCCGATCGCTTTTTTTGGGTTCTAATAAAGTTTAAAGCCTGTTGCTTTCTACCTTTTGGTGTCCAAACAGTTTGAACTTTTAAGTTGAGATTGGCACGATAGGGACTAACTAAAAAAGTCTCTGGCTGCTGTAGTTCTAAAGCTTGGGCGATCGCTTTTTGAGTTTGGGGATCGGCAGTAGCAGTAAAGGCGGCGACGGCGATTTTAGTACCCGCAGGTTTGCACTCTAACAAGTTGCGACGGACAGCACTCAAACGGCGATAAGCTGGACGAAAAGTAGTTCCCCACTGGATCGAACAATGAACTTCGTCTAAAACCAGTCCTGTAATTTCAATCTGTGGTTGGGATATTAATTTCCAAACAGGTACGCTGAGTAAAGTTTCTGGCGATAGATACAACAACCTCAACTCTTGTCTGGCGATCGCATGTAAAGTTTGTTGTCGCTGTTGCTTGGAAAGCTCGCCGTGTAACAATCCTCCAGGTAAACCGAGTTGTTGTAGTTGCTTAACCTGGTTTTCCATCAAAGCTACTAACGGAGATACAACTATAGTTAATCCCGTTTGTAAGAGTGCTGGTAGCTGAAAACAAATAGATTTACCGCCGCCAGTAGGCAAAATTACTAATGCGTCTTTTCCCGCTAACAGAGTCCGAATTATTTCACCTTGAGGGTAACGAAAATCTTCATAGCCCCAAATTTTTTGAAAAGTGGCTTTTGCTCGATCCATTCTTTGACGGTTATTTTCGCGATTTAAAGAGACCTTCATGCTATGCTTCTTTTGGTCTACTCGTCAGAGAGACTACTCTTTTTAGCAACTGATATCCTCTGACTTTGTCAATGCCAAAGTGAACAAACCATAAATGTCAGATCGAATATTCTGCATTAACTAGAATAATATTCGTAGATAAACAATCCTAATATTCTGCTGGTATATATATTACTTTCATATCTGTCAAACGATTAGTTATTTCAATACGTTCTTCCATTACTAAGGAGTCTAAGATATTTCTCGCTTCTGAACCAGATAAATTTAGTAGATTAGCTACTTCACTAGCCGTTACTTCTTTATTCTGGTTAATCGATCTAACAATTCTATCTCTTTTATTTTTTTCAGCTTTTTCACGAATATTTATACCGACAAAAACTGTTGGTAGTCCCATAACAACTGGAGCTAAGACCGCTTCAAATGCGCTACCTCCAGAACTTACTTGACTTGCAAAAAGAAGTCCAGTCCAGGTTAGAGAGCATATATGGTTTTTAGGATTAAATTTGTAATACATTACAGTATTTTTTACTGTTTTAATTTAATATTGTTATGTCTATAAGAAACTAATAAAATTTTGTTTAAAGTTTAGTCAGATGTCTGTGACTCAGATCCAAAAATTGGTTCGAGAATTTAGCTGATGAGTAAACATCAGCTATCTACAGGTAGCGGCACAACCTGGTTTGCAATCTAACAATAAAGATTTTTTTTGAAGATTATGTCAATGTTTTTTATTACGTACTCCAACAAAATGTAGTACGTAATAAATTTTTTAGATTTGACAGAATTAGTAAGCATTTTGCTTGATGCTAACTTTTTTTATGTAGAAGTCAAGCGCCTAATTTTTAGCCATAGATTGCGATATTGCTGCTCAGATCGATCGCTTAAAGGTAATAAAAACTCGCTGTCATCAAAATTTATTGCTGCCGAACTTAATAGTAGATTATCTCGTAAACTCTCAGGTAAGTCTTGGAGTTTGGTACCTATCAAAATTGGTGAAGTACCATTGGTAAATAAGGATATCTGCCGTGCAGTTTTGGGCTGCCAGCAAAAATCAATCCATTGAGCGATCGTAGAACTAAGAGCTTTATTTATCTCAGAACTTTCGGGTAGTCGTGGCTTTACCCACAAATCTGTCCAGAGAGATGTACCCGAACGAGGAATAACAAATTCGATATCTGTATAGCGTTTGCTAATAGACAAAACATCTGCCGACCAGCCAACAGCTAACCAAGTGTCACCTAAAATTAAGGGCTGCAAATATGTATCGGAACTGTATAGCTTGACCTGCTGGTGTAAAGCTGATAATTCTGATTCTAAATTTGCTACGCGCTCTAAATCCTCTGTGTTGTAAGAGTAGCCTAACTTTTTCAAGGTCAAACCAATAGTTTCTCTCGGAGAATCTAATAATGAAATGCGGTCGCGCAACTCTTCTCGCCAAAGATCGCTCCAGTCTGTAGGAGACCAACCTAATTGTTTAAATTTGTCTTTTCGATAAGCAATGACTACACTTCCCCAACGATAGGGTGCGCCCCAAATTTGTCCGTTAGCATCTAACTTTCCCTTACTATTACGCCTGACTAGTTTGTGCCAGGGCTGAGGCAATTTCGACCAGTTATTTAATTCTTCTGAGCTTAAAGGTTGGAGGGAATTTTGTTGAATTGCTGTTTCCAACCACGAGTCTCCTAAAGTAGCTAAATTGGTAAAGTTACGGTTTTTTAGCGGTTCACTCGATAAACTTTTATCATTATTTAAATCTTTCGATCGATGCAAATCTTGTATATGGGTATAAATGCTTCTAAGCTGAGGCTGAGATTGAAATTCTACTTTTGTTTTTTGTCTCGCAATTTTACGAAAATCTCCTATAGATTGCAAAGGTATAGAATCTTCTAATAATAAAATTTTCAAGTTTTTTTTGTTGTTACTACATCCCGATGCAACTAAGAAAGTAATTATACTTATCAAACCTCTTAAGAAAAAGCGACGGTTGTAAAAATTTGTCGTCTGGTTAGAAGCTAAAGTCATTATTAACACCGAGTCAAATTACTATTTTTATAGTTTGATAGAGCGAAATTGATGATAAATAATTTAGGATTTAATTTTTATTTAATCTTTAACAACCGCTTAATATAAAAGGTATATTTTTTGGAAGTAAAACATAGCAAGAATTAACGGCAATTGTTAAATGAATAAGGAATAGTTGTTAACTTAGGGTTGAATGCTTTTAAAATTGTATGAAAGTGAGCATATAAAGATATTTTTTATGGATTCCTTGCAAATACAGATTAGCGAATTAAAAGATAAAATAGATTGTCTGTACGAAATAATCGCACGTTTAGACGAGCGCATTTATAAGTTAGATCGGGATAAACAATCTACCGTAGAAAATTCTTCTTATTCTTTGAGTGATTTGACTAAAACTAGTGCACGTTCTGCTATGCCGCAAAATGACTCAAAATATCAGCTAACTCATAAAGATGTTTTGATCGATGATAACACTAGCACTAGCAAAATAAATGCTCAAAGCGATCGCGGTTTGTCGTCGGATATTCAAATTCGTCGTCTGACAGCACAGCTTACCGCTGCCTACAACCGTATCGCCGCTCTAGAAGAACAAATACTAACCTATCGCGTTCATTCTTAAGTTTTGATAGCGAGCAAAAAGCGTTTCAACAATTGTAAGTAATTGAGTAGGAGTCCAGCTTTGTTTGAGGTGAGCGGCGATCGCGCATCCCCCAGCACCAACGCCTTCTTTAACATATCCTCGTTCGTAAGCCCGAAAACCAGGATATTTTGAAGTAGCAAAATTTAGTCCAGTTGCTAATAGTGGGACTCCATCAATAATTTTTGCCAACGAAATCGCATCTCCAGTCAAATCTTCAACTACCCAACGAGTCGTACCAACCACAATATTATCCGCTACCATAGCCAAATCATAGTAGCTGGCAATAGCTTGAATCGAAGCATACACAGCCAGCATTTGCGTACCTCCTGCTAACATTACACCCGTGTTCTGGCTGGCAGCAATTGCCATTCCTGCTGCTACTGCCTGCATGGGATCGCCTACTGCGGCGATTACAGCCAGAGGATCGACGCTGTTGGGAGCAGTCAATAAGTCTGCCGCGCTCAATCCCGTTTTAACTACCGACCATTTAAAATCGCGGTCGCATTTTTGTAAGCTACTGCTAACTAATTGACGAGCCTCTATTCCCAAAGCAGTTAAAACTGCCATAGCTGTAGTCGTTCCACCAACAACGCACTCGCCAATCAGCACGTAGTCGTTAGTAGCAGCTAGTTTTTTTCCCCATTGCCAGCCGCGATCGAACAAATGCCTGACCGTATCTAAAGGCATGGCTCGACCTGTGGTCAGGCAGTTGGCGGGTATACCTCCCAAATCGATTGTTGCTACTGATGGTTGATGGAGCAAGCCTGCATTAAATATTTGCACTGGCAACCTTAAGGCTTCGACCATAGCGCGAGTAATAAAAGTAGGTGAAAGCCCATGAGTCAAAATTGGTAAAGGACGTTGATAGCAAGACTGAATTCCCGAAGCTAAAAATTCAGCATCGGCGATCGCTGTATATTCGCGCTCTTTGGGAGTCGAACCAGCAGCAGAAATATTTTTAATTAAAGCTGTAGCGGTAAAGCCCAAAATACAGGCTAGTGTGGGAGAGTGGTTGGCATATCGCCTCAACCAATTTGTTCCCTGTTGCAATTGGCTGTAAAGATAAATCACTAGGTCGCGGTTGGTTTTTTAGCCTGGATATAACAGTATTTTTAGCTTTATCTTATCTAATCATTTAAAAGTACTCGTACCCATTCTGGAGGGGAAGAAATGGGATTTTTTAGTCGCTCGAATAGCATTAGAGCTACTAAATGAACCGCAAACAAATATACCAGACTATTGAGTAAAATCGATCCTACAGCTAGAGTTTGAATTAAGACAAAGCTTGGTTGGGCCAAAATACCTAATTTCAAAAAAACCCAATCGATAAATTGGGTAATTTGGGTAATTACGTAAACCCATAGGTCTTCACCAAGCAATAGAGAAAATAACCAAAAGCGAAAAAATATGCCTAATGAGCCTAATAAAGCACCTAAAATAATTGATAGTTGCCAGTTTACCCTACGTCGCCAACAGGCTCCTAGCTGTATTCCCATGAAACCATAAGGCATGACAAATACAATGCTGCGAGTCGGTCCCATCAATACCGACAACAGTAATCCAGAAGTTAAAGCTGCCATCCAGGAAGCGCGAGTTCCTCTACGTAGATAAATCAAGGCGATGGGTATGGGAAAGAAAATTTTTAGTAGTGGACCTAAAGGAAAATAATAGTCGATCAGCCAAATCAAACTTGCCGCACTCGCTAAAAAAGCAGTTTCTACCATAACCACAGTATTAGTAGAATTAGTTTTTTTTTGATGAGGTTCGCTAAAAACTACTGTTGAAGATGGAACTATTGCTGGATCTTCTCCATCAACCCAGTCATCGTAATTTGCCGTAAATTTAGTCACCTTTCGTGGCGATCTAGATCTAAAATTTTTGAAAAACATAAAGCAATAATTCGAGATGATGAATATACTCGGCAAGACTAAATGCTAGCAGATAGTATCTTCTAAAGCGGGTAGATCGGGAATTCGCATGAGATCTGAGTCTCGCTGAATTAATCCTTTCTTTTCTAGTTTAGTTAATACTCTCGTTACAGTTTCTCTTGCCAGTCCACTCAAGCTACTAATTTCTCTATGAGGCAGATTGGGAATTACCGTTCCAGTTTCTCCTTCCTTTCCCTGTCCCTCTACCAAAAACAAAATCGCATCTGCCACACGCGAAATACTATTTGATTCTCGCAGTTGCAATCGTCGATTTACTTGTCGCAAGCGTTTTGCCATTAGCTGAGCGAGCCTTACTCCTGCTAAAGGTTCTGAATAAATCAGATCGAGGAAGCTTTGAGCGGGTATTCTACCGATTCGAGTATCGGTTAGAGTAATGGCATCAGTAGAACGTGGCGTTTTGTCAATAGCTGCCATTTCTCCAAACAGTTCGCCGTTACCGATAATATTAAGAGTAACTTCCTTGCCGTCGAGATTGTAGGTGCGGATTTTAACCCAGCCCTCTAAAATAAAATATACAGAACTTCCCCAATCATTTTCTAACAAAATTACCTGATTGGCTGGATGAGAGATAGCTACAAAATGATGCATGGTTTTGTGTAGGCTCTCTTCGGGCAACCCAGCCATAAAAGGAACTAATTTAACTAAATCCTGAATATCTATACTTGATTCTAGATAGCTAGATCGATCTTCCATAAGAATAAGATAATTTGTAAATTAGCGTTTTAGATATCTCCTTTGTATCACTAAAAACAGCTAAATATTTGAACTTAGGTAATGCCAATAGCTTACTGCTATAGCTCCTGGGGTCAAATGGGAATTTTGATTTTAGTTGCGTAAGCGGTACTTCATCTCGGTTTTGATTTGGAATCGAGCCATACGATAAATATTTACTTCACACATTTGAAACATTAAAAGCATCAAATTGAAATAGAGCGACTTCCTAACTTTGAAGATTCAGTAAAGTAGTTACTTCTAACTAGCTAGGTACCGAGGGTTTGCGTAACATTAAAGAAATTGTTTTATACGCAATAACTTTGATGTTATTTAAATAATATAAATTTATGCATTTCTCCTCTAATGTTCGGTTGGGAACTTCGCCAGTTTTACCATTATATTCAAAACTAAAATTTCATCCTTCCGTTACTAATAAAATCAAAAGATCGCTCGATATTATAGGAGCTTTAATTGGACTGCTAATTGTCGCAGTTATTGCCGTTCCCATTGCGATCGCCATGCAGTTAGACAATCGGGGACCGATTTTTTTCAGTCAAGTACGCTGTGGAGTCAATGGCAAACCATTTCGGATTTGGAAATTTCGCTCGATGACTGTGGGAGCAGAAAAACAAAAGCACTTAGTTATCAATCAAGCTAAGGGACTAATTTTTAAAAACGAATGCGATCCCCGTATCACGCGTATTGGTCGGTTTCTTCGCAAAACTAGTCTCGATGAATTTCCTCAGTTTTGGAACGTGCTAAGAGGAGAAATGAGCTTAGTTGGTACTCGTCCCCCAACTATCGATGAAGTAGCTTTATATGAAGAGCATCATTATAAGCGATTGCTGGTCAAACCAGGAATTACTGGAGAATGGCAAGTAAAAGGTCGTTCTAACGTACTTGATTTTGAGGAAATAGTTCGTATGGATCTAGACTATCAGCGAAAATGGTCTAATTTTTACGATCTTTATTTAATCTTATGCACTGTGCAAGTAGTATTGACACGTAAAGGAGCTTGTTAATTACGTCTGAGACTGGCGATCGCTTTTAATTTGTTATTATTAGGATCGATCTAAATAATAGCAATAGCATGAATCTTCCCACTTGGATTACTATCTCGCGTCTTCTTGGGTTGCCTTTTATTCTTTACTTACTCAATTATCCTACTGCGGCTAACCGTTGGCTGTGCGTGGGAATTTTTTTGTTGGCGGCAGGGACTGACTGGGTAGATGGTTATATAGCTCGCAAATACGATTTAGTTACCGAATTAGGGAAATTTCTCGATCCGCTGGTAGATAAACTACTGGTTTTAGGTTCTATGCTGGCATTAATCGAGCTTCAGCTAATACCAGCCTGGGGGGTCTTTTTGATTTTAGCTAGAGAATTAGCGATCGCAGGATGGCGAGTCAATCCCAAACTAACTGGCAGTAGCAGCATTTCAGGAGCCAATATTTGGGGTAAACTTAAAACCGTCAGCCAAATTATCGCGATCGCTTTATTAATAGCACCTCTATCAGATATCTGGCGGCTGCCGTCACTAATAGCTTTTTGGCTGTGCGTGGTTTTTACGCTGGTTTCGGGGGCAATTTATGTTTTGCCACAAAAAAGTGATGCAGTGCGCTCTTAAGTTTAAAAACATTGGCGACTGCATCAATGATATTTGCTCTTGTTTGCTCTCAAGTGCGATCGAAAGCAATTTTAGATTTAGATAGTATTTTAAGCCGTTGGTTAGACGGCTTTGACGCATACGTATATTACTTTCTACTTTCTGCTTTCTAATAAATTAATGGTTTTTTATCCCAACTATTCAACTGTACTACTGTAATTACCAGTTAATCTTGAATAGCTATGTCTTACCTGACTTCGGCAGCTCGAGTAACTCTTCTCGGTTTTCTCGCACCCACCGAAGCTCCAATAAGAGCAGCAGCCAAACCAAGCAAAGAACCAATAATAAATGACCACGCTGCCTTGGCTGAATATTGAGCAATATTTTGTGCTTCAGCAGCAGATATATTTGGAGCGCGACTGGGAACTTCGACTCCTCCAGGTTGCTGAACTTGGTTCAATACTTCTCCTGCATTAGACGCAATTATCCCAAAGGCACCAGATACGCCACTAGCAAGTAGCCAACCACTTACTGCTAGAGTTGTCGCCCAAAAAATTAGTCCGTGCAACAGAGCAGTTTTTTTATTCATCGGACCACAGGTACTAGCTGTAACCCAGCCACCTACAAATAAAGCAATTAACAAGCTAATAACCGACCAAATTCCTACACCAACGCCAACTCCATTGCCACCAATAGTTAAACCTACAGCGGCTCCCAGAGCACTTAAAATTAACTGCGTGGCAATAGCAACCACAATGCCCGCAATAATCGGTCCCCATCTAACGCGATCGTGGTAATCGGGTACTCTCTCGGTTACTACAGGTTCGACAACTCGATCGCCTAAAGGTTCTGCATAAGACATAAACCTTCCCTCCTTTATCTCTAAATTTATTCAATTTGAATTATCAAAAATTCTATAAATACTTATTGAGTTCCTTGTCTATCAAAAGACAGAAAAAATAATTTTTTACTCTATTATTATAAATTTTTTTGAAACAACAAAACTCTACAGTTTATAAAAGTTCGCTCTCACAGAAATTTATCTACACAAATTGTTTCTATATTTAGTTTTTTGACAATTTTTTAAAATAAACATCTATCTTTAGAAATAAACAATAATAATTTTAGTAAATTTATGTAAAATAATTAAAATCTATGAAGAATAGCTTCTATAGTAAGTGCTTAATTCCTAAGTTAGCAGTGTAAAAGCTTTTATAAAAGAAAATTATCGTAAAATACAGCAAATTAAAAGCCTCCAATAAGTTGACTATTAGTTTAAAAATATAGTTAGAGATCTTCTAGAAATTGCTGTATTTTGCTTGACTATTTATAGTTAATTAAACCGTTCGCAAAATTTCTTCGTCTAAAGAAAAATCGATATTGGCAGTGTCTCGCTGAGAAGCTAAGTAATCATTTTGGAATGAGTCTTTTAAACCAGAGGTTAAATCGTAATGTGGTTGCCAATTTAGCTCATGTTTTGCCAGAGTTATATCTGCAAAAAAGTGCTGTTTGCGAATGGGAAAAGCTTTACGCTTGCCAAAGTCAATCTTACTCGAATCGTAGTGAACCAACTTTACTTCATCGGGAGATTTGCCTACAGCCTCGGCACAAGCATAAGCCAAACCGTTAAAAGTTACGTAGCGATCTCCACTAACATTATAGATTTTTCCCACAGCCTGCTGATTGTCTAAAACTGCTGCCATAGCTTCAACCAAATCTCGCACGTGACCGAATTGAGTAATATATAAGCCACCATCGGGAATAGGAAGAGGTCGATTGCGAACTATACGGTCAAAAAACCACGCTTCTAAATCGTTATAGTTTTGCGCGCCGTAGATATAGGTAGGACGAATTGCAGTCCACCGAATGCCAGACTCAGCCAAATAAGCTTCTGTGTGATGTTTGCCCTTATGACGGCTGTTAGGATCGACCGCATCACCTTCGCGGTGAGGCATTTGTGCCGAAGGTAAATAAACTCCAGCAGAACTAATATAGACAAAATGTCGGACGGAATCTTTAAATATTTCTACTAACGGTTTGGTATGCTCTAGTTCGCGACCGTTGTTATCAAAAATTGCATCAAAACTTTCTTCTGCCAACTTCTCTTTTAGCTGTGAGGGATCTTTGCGATCGCCATGAATCTGTTTAACTTCTGCTACTGGCGGGGGATTGTTCCCGCGATTGAACAAAACGACTTCATGACCGCGATCGACCAACAACTTAGTTAGGTAAACTCCAATAAAACGAGTTCCCCCCATAATCAAAATACGCATAATTTTTGCTTATTACTAAAACTTGTTATTATCGTAAAGCCTATAGGTACGTAGGAAAAGCTAGTACCGCTGCGCGAAGGCAAAAGGCAAAAGGCAAAAGGCAAAAGGCAAAAGTGCAACGCCTGCGCTAGTTGCGAAGCAATTAGTTTTCATTGAAAAATGTCCATTTAAAATAGCAAACATTATCTTTTTTATCTATAATTTTTGCTCCCAACTGGTCTAGCTACGCGATCGATAATTTCTGCATTCCCTCAACAAAAGCCTGAGAAATGAAAGGTAAGATATTTTTGTTTTGACTGTTATCTTTACCCTCGGTAAATACTACCAACAAATAAGGCTGCAAATCGGGAATTTCAATATAAGCTGCATCGTGGCGCACTTGGCTCATCCAGCCTGCTTTCGACCAAATTCTAGCGTTAGTAGGCAAACCTTCGCCTAAAAAACCTGCAATTTGATTTTCGCCATCGTAACTAACAAAATTAGCAGAATCGAGACTGCGTTGAATCAACTGCATCATCGCTTGCGATCGCTGACTTGATACCGCTACACCACCGACAATACTATGTAATAATCTGGCTACTGCATCTGTTGTCAGCATATTGCGGTTTTCCATCATTTCGCCTAAAAAAGCTCTCTCTCTACCATAAGCACCATCACCCCAGACTTTTTGATTGACATTAATACTTTCAAATTCTTCCCAGCCTAAAGATTTAAAATAGCGATTGACAATATTGCGCTGCTGTTTCCAGGTGGCAAAAGGTGCGGCAGGCAATTCGGGACCGCTAGTCGTCCCCGTAAGTGCGTCTACAATTAAATTGGTAGCATCGTTACTAGAAAGAGCGATCGCATCTCGAATAGCTCGATTTAATTCCCAGGATTCGGCAATCATTTCTCCTTCAAGCCATTCGTGAATTGCCACTAAATAAAACAACTTAACTATGCTGGCGGGATAAATTCTTTCCATACCCCGATAGCTAAAACCTCTAACTGGATATTGCCAAAATTCTGCTGCTGATAAAGCACCACCTGTATTAACAACTACTGGTGGGTCGTAAACTATCCAGGTAATAGCAATTTTGTCTCTAGTCAAGCTGGGAAATTTAGACCGCGCCGCTTCTAAAATAGATAGTGCGATCGCATTTAACTGTTCGTCTGGGCGAAAGAAAGCCATAAAAATCAAATAGGGTATAAATTCGCTCTAAATTTAAGTTTAATTTCGCTCAAGTTTAAAATTAATTTTAAAGCAACTATTAACTATAGACAAAAACCAAAGTATTAGATTGTTAGTAGTCTGAGGTTTAGATCGAGTTTTGCCCTCGATCGAGAGTAACAAATTTAGCGATCGCTGATTTTGTCCGAGATATGTCCACAATAAATTTATCAGGGCATAGACAAGGAAACATCGTTCGGTGATTAGAGCCACTTAAGAATATGAGTACGAAGGCTTTTAGCCTAAAAGCCGATGACTGGATTTGAACCTGCGACCTACTCATTACGAGTGAGTTGCTCTACCACTGAGCTACATCGGCATCATAAGCAGTTTACAGTATAACTTAGCATTCAGCACTATATTTAAGCTGGCACTATTGAAACATGAAATTAAACAAAATTCACCATATAGCAATAATTTGCTCTAATTACGAAAAATCCAAACACTTTTACACAAATATACTCAAATTTTCAGTCATAAACGAGACTTTTAGAGAACAGCGAAATTCTTACAAACTAGATTTAAAAGTGGGAGAAAATGAGCAAATAGAGCTTTTTTCTTTTCCTCATCCTCCCGCAAGAATTAATAGCCCTGAAGCTTGTGGACTAAGACATTTAGCCTTTGAAATAGAAAATATAACCGAATATATCAATTATTTGAATTCAAAAGGAATAAACGTCGAACCAGTAAGAATTGACGAATTAACAGGTAAAAAGTTTACGTTTTTTAAAGATCCAGATAATTTGCCACTTGAGATATACGAAAGTAAAGTTTAATAAATTTTACTGGCAAGTTTTTGAAATTAAAAATATGCTGCTTTTGCTAGATGCAACAAAATAACCAATTGCTATTAAATATTGAGAAAACTCACATATTATAACCGAATTTTAAACAAATCCTATGTTTAGAGGTAATCAAATTAAAACCGCTGCTCTCTTGGGGTTGTTAAGCGGAATTTTGGTCTTGGGCGGTTACTGGGCAATGGGAAACGAACAAGGAGCAATTGCTGGTCTGCTTTTTGCAGCAATTGGTAGTTTTGGTTCCTGGTTTTATTCCGATAAAGCTGCTTTAGCAGCATATCAAGCACAACCCATTGCTCGCGAGCAATCGCCAGAAATATACGATCTGGTAGCCGATTTAGCACAAAGAGCAGGTTTACCCATGCCAGAACTGTATATCGTTCCAACTCAAACTCCTAATGCCTTTGCTACAGGTAGAGATCCCAACCATGCTGCCGTAGCAGTAACTCAAGGGATTATGCAAATATTATCCAAAGAAGAATTAGCAGGGGTAATCTCTCACGAATTAACCCACATCAAAAATCGCGATACTTTAACTCAGGCTGTCGCTGGTACCTTGGGTGGTGCGGTAACGTTTTTGGGTAGAATGCTCACCTTTGGCGCACTTTACGGACCCGTCAATCGAGATAGTCGTAATAGTGGCAATCCCATTGGGGTTTTAGTATTAGTTGTTCTGGCACCTATTTCCGCCTCTTTGATTCAGATGGCAATTTCTCGTACTCGTGAATTTTCGGCAGATCGTGGTGCGGCAGAAATTACGCGCAACCCCTTGGCTTTGGCTAGTGCCTTGCAAAAACTAGATTCTGTCGGTAGAAAAATACCGATGAATGGCAACCCCGCTTTTGAACCAGTATTAATTATGAATTCTTTTTCTGGTGGTGGCTTACAATCGTTGTTTAGTACCCATCCTTCTACAGAAGAAAGAATACGCCAGTTGCAGGAAATAGCCAAACAGCAGCAGAGCAATACTAACGATACTACTGTAGCTGTTCAATAGTTTGAAGTAATTTAATTAACTCAGTAGCGATCGCTTGTTGAGTGTAGCGATCGCAGTAAAAAGTTTTTTTAATTTTATAATTAGACGAAAACAAGCAAACTACAATTAAAGTAATACCGAATTAAATAATATTTGCGACAGATGATATTTGTGTATGGACGATTAGTCAATTGCCTTTACAAAATATGTCGCATTCTTTTTTCTATTTGGTATACATTCATTTTTAAAATTTTTAATTTGTGTTTTTTAAAAAATAACCGAATTTTATATGACAATGGATAGACTAGAAAAATGTCCGTTAAATGAAACCTGTAAAAAAAGTCAAGACCGCTTTTATGGAAAACTAAAAGGAACTAAAAGTTGCAGTAACTTTATAAACTGTAGAATACTTTCTGCGGCTTGGAAATTACCAATGCAAAGACGATACGACCTACACGGTCAATACTGGGAAGTTGATATTACACCAATAGTTTGTGAATGGCGCGATGCTTGCTATGAGCATCCAAGAGAAACTGACTATCCACATTGTCCAGTAGAATTTTTTAGTAAGTCTCATCTTGAAATTGGTTGTTGGCTCGAACGATATCTACCTTGTCCTACAGCTTTAGATTTAGTAGCCAGGGAACGTTTGGGTTTGGATGAAATTATCGCAATAGAAGTCAAACAGGCTTATCAAAGAAGAGGATTCTTGCAAGCAGTATCATTAGAAAAAAAAGATAAAATTGAAAATTTGGAAAAACTTAAATCTTAAGAAATAGTTTTTGGTGAATTATTTTGGTCTAAAAATTACTATATTCAAAGTTTTAGACCAAATTTTAGAAAATATTAGCAATAAAGTTTAACTGCGATCGCTGATTTTACTTAGGAGACTTAGCTTTAGTTTTTCGCTTTAAACTAGTAGCCGCCTTAAACAGTTTGAGAAGTTTAAAATTTATTGAGTAAAGTTATATTGTTTTCTTAACTATTGCCGTTAACTTCTTGTCTTAGCAAACGTACTTGGCGAACAACTGGTTCTATACTTTCGAGCTTGTTATTGCTATAGCCACCTATTTCATTAAATTTTTTGGCAGTAGATAAAAGCCGAGATTCATAAGAACCTATCGCCTTATTATATTCTTTTACAGTATCGTCAAGTTTTCTACGGACAGAAATTAAATGTTCGGCAAATTTAATAAATCTATCGTTTAGTTCTTTTCCGAGTTCTCCAATTGCATTGGCATTTTCTGCAATTTTTTCTTGTCTCCAACCATATTCTATAGTTTTCAGAAGTGTTATTAAAGTCGTTGGAGTAGCTAAAATAATATTTTTCTCAATTCCAAATTCAATTAAACTTGGCTCTTGCTGAAGTGCAGCACTAAAAAAGACTTCTCCAGGTAAAAACATAATTACAAATTCAGGAGTGGGTTTGACCTGCTCCCAATAATTTTTGGAGCTAAGTTGATTGATATGAGTACGTATATGCTTAGCATGATTTTTTAAATTCTCAATCTGTTTTGGCTCTTCTTGAGCTTCTAAAGCATCCAAATATGCTTGTAAAGGTGCTTTTGAATCTATAATTACCTTTTTTTGGCTAGGAAGTGTGACAATTAAATCTGGTCGAAGCAAACCATTTTCAGTTTTAACAGTTTCTTGAACGGTAAAGTCGCAATATTCTTGCATTCCTGAAATCTCTACAACACGCTTTAACTGTATTTCTCCCCATCTACCGCGAACTATAGGTTGTCTTAAAGCTTTAGTCAAATTAGCAGTTTCAGCCTGAAGCAGGGAATGAGCAGCAGCAATAGATTGAAGTTGTTCTTCAATCCTGCCTTTATCTTGCTGGCGAACATTTTCTACTTCTCTAATTTGTTTATTGAATTCGTCAAGCGATTTACCTATGGGGGAAACTAAATTATCAATTGCTTGTTGCTTAATTTCTAGTTGATGCTGAGATGTTTGTTGTATATTCTCAAAGGTTTGTTTAGCTGCTTCTAAAAACTGCTGATTATTATTTTGTAAAGCTTCAGTAGAAAGAATTTTGAAAGTATGACTAAGTTTTTGCTGTGCATTTTCAAGTAGCTCTAGTTTTTCTCTTGCTGATTCTTGTTCTTTTTCTAACTTTGTTTTCAAGCTTGATAATTCTTCTCTTAAATTATTTCTCTCGGTGTGAAGCTCTTGATTATTACGCTCTTTGCTTTCAAGCTTGTTTCTCAATTCACTCAATTGTTCTTTTTGAGCGTTAGCTTCTGCAACTCTCTGACTGGCTTGTTCGTTTTCTTCTTGGTAACGATTTTTTTCTTCAATGGCTTGCTGAAGGTTATCCTTTAACTCATCAATTTTTTGTTTTCTGTTTTCTAATTCGGTAGTCAATCTAGTTATTATTTCTTTTTGAGAAGTATTTTCCGATCGCAATCTTTCATTTTCTTCTGTTTTAGTTCTTAAATCTCCTTGTAGATCGGATATCTGCTCGATTTTTTGCTCTGCGTATTGCTCTTTATTTTCTGTTTCGGCAGTTAATCTAGTTATCGCTTCTCTCTGAGAATTATTTTCTGATTGAAGTCTGTGATTTTTGTCTGCTTCAGCACTTAATCTTTCTTGCAAGTCAGATATTTGCTCTATTCTGGCATCTGCATTGCTCGATTTTTGCATTATTGAGAAAATTTCATGCTCTTTTTCAGCTAAACGAGACTCTAATTCCTCATTTTTCTTTGATAGAGTTTCTCTTTGAGAAGAATAAAGATTAGCTTTTTCATCACATGCCTGTTTTTGAGATTCAAGTGCTTGTATTTGCGATCGCATTATCAACCAGACACAAACTCCACTCAAAATCAATCCTATTATTAAACCAATTACAACTTGCATAAATATCAACCAATTTCAATAAAAGTCTGTTTATTACAACAACGTTTATTTATATGGTTCCCAGATAGCTAGCTTAAATTGATAAAAGCAGAATTTTTCGTACAAATAACCTCGATCGCAAAGCAATACTCTTCAGTTTTAAACTTATTCGCTTTCGCTAAAATCAACTCCTGTATAAATTGCCGCTAGTTCTAATTCAAGATTGACTGAAGCTAAAGTAATTACAGCTTCGGCTTCGTATTCGGATAACAACCATCCCGCCTCGGTTTTGGTATATTGCATGATGTGTTCACTTTGCTGAGAGATTAAAATATACTCTTGCATTTCGGGAATGGAACGATAGTAAGTAAATTTGTCGCCTTGGTCATAATTTTGCGTCGATTTGGGTAATACTTCGGCAATCAGAACGGAATTAGTTACCGTAGTTGTTTCTCTATCTGCATAAACAGGTTCTCCCTTGATTACCATCACATCAGGATATGTATATTGACGATAGCGAGGTATCCACAGGCGAACATCACTCATATAAACTCGACAGTTTTGTTTTTTCAAGCCAAATTTTAGGTTCGCTGCCAAATTCAAACAAATTTCATTATGATTTGTCGTTCCTCCCGTCATCGGAACAATTTCTCCATCGCGATATTCGTATTTATATTCTGCTTGTTCCTCTAACCGTAAATATTCTTCGGGTGTATATTTACGAGGTTCTGTTTGTAGCTGCATAAATTAGATGAAGAAAGTGTAATTACTGCCTTGCCTATCGAAGAGTATTTGATGAGTGTAGTCGAACCAAATTAATTTACTTTGACAACAAAAAGGTTGTTAATGTATTCTACAATGTACTTAAACAACAAAAAGGTTGTTTTAATAGATATTTATGACTTAATTTTTATAGCGTATCACTTATGCTATTTGAGTTATAGATATTATCGATAAATAATAAATAATCTGCGATCGAACCAGCAATGAGCGAGATAATTTTATCCATACAAGACCTAACCGCCAAAATAAACGACGAACCAATCCTCAAAGGTGTCAATTTAGAAATTAAAGCAGGAGAAATCCATGCAATTATGGGACGTAATGGTTCGGGTAAAAGTACCCTGGCTAAAATCATCGCAGGACACCCCGATTATGAAGTCACTGGTGGCGAAATTATCTATCAGGGAGAAAATATCTTAGAGAAAGAACCAGATGAAAGAGCCAATAGCGGTATTTTCTTGGCTTTTCAATATCCCGTCGCTATTCCTGGAGTAAGTAATTTAGACTTTTTGCGAGCGGCTTACAACGCCAAACGCAAAGATCGAGGTGAAGAAGAAATCGATATTTTTGATTTTGAAGATTTGGTAGAAGAAAAGCTGGAAGTGGTAAAAATGAAGTCTAGCTTTTTGTCTAGAAGCCTCAATGAAGGTTTTTCTGGTGGCGAGAAGAAACGCAATGAAATTTTGCAAATGGCGGTGCTAGATCCAACTCTGACGATTCTGGATGAGATTGATTCGGGTTTGGATATCGATGCTTTAAAAGCCGTTGCCGATGGTGTCAATCAATTAAAAACTGCCGACAAGGGTTACTTGGTAATTACTCACTATCAACGTTTGCTCGATTACATTACACCAGACTTCGTTCACGTGATGCAGGATGGCAAAATTATTACTAGTGGCGGTAAAAAACTGGCTTTAGAATTGGAATCTCGCGGTTATGACTTTTTAGACGATAGAGAAACTGCGGAGGTAGGAGTGTAATGGCAGTACAAGTTCCTTATGCAATTAAACCTTTAAAAAGCGATCGCGCCACTTTACATAAAAATGATTTTTTGATGGGTTTGCTCGATCGCGCTAAAATTTCTGGCAATGAACCTCAATGGTTAAAAGATGTGCGCCAGCAAGCCGCATCTTGGGTAGCCAATTCCTCAGTACCAACTAAAAAAGATGAAGATTGGCGATTTATCGATTTGTCAGATTTAACGAAAACTAATTTCACAACTGTAGGAGCGAACGGCGGTTCGCCCTTACCCCAATTGCCCACAGAAACTGAAAACTGCCGTTTGATTTTTGTCAACGGTGTTTACAATGCAGATTTATCCGACACTTCAGCATTACCTGATGGCGTATATGTCGGCAGTCTCCAAAACATACCAGAAACCTACCCTGTAGCAGAACACTTTGCCCGTCAGCATGGCGCACAAGATGTTTTTACTGCTCTCAATACCGCAGGTTTTGCCAATGCAGCAGTTATTTGGGCAAACAAAAACGTCATCGTAGACACTCCCATACATTTAGTTTTTATTTCAACTGCTGAAGAAACGGCAAGTTTTTCTCAACTCCGTACCTTAGTAGTAGCCGAAGCAGGAGCGAGTTTATCTTTAATTGAAGAATATTCTGGTACTGGCGAATATTTTATCAATGCAGTAACGGAAATTGTAGTTAGAGACAATGCCGAAGTAAAGCATACTCGCTGGCAACAAGAAAGCGATCGCGCCTTTCATGTTGGCAAAACCGCAGTGGCTCAAGCTAAAGACAGCCGCTACACCCTCAATGAAATTAATTTTGGTAGTAAGCTTTATCGTCATAATCCCGAAGTATTGCAGCAGGGTGAACAAACCACTACTAACTTAAACGGTTTGACGGTTGCTACGGGAGAACAAACATCTGATACTCACAGCACCATTGCCCTGACTAAACCTTATGGCACAACCGATCAACTGCATAAATGTATTGTCGGCGATCGCGCCCATACGGTATTTAATGGCAAAGTCTTTGTACCCAAAACGGCACAGCTTACCGATGCCTCGCAGCTAAATCGCAATCTATTACTTTCCGACAAAGCCAGAGTAGACACCAAACCAGAGTTACAAATTACTGCCGATAACGTCAAATGTTCTCATGGTGCGACGGTGAGCCAATTAGAAGCAGATGAAATATTTTACCTCCGCAGTCGTGGCTTAAACCAGCAAGATGCCAGTCAGTTATTAATTGATGCCTTTGCTGGGGAGATAGGCGATCGCCTGCCACTGAATTTAGCTGCTAAAGTTGCCCAAACTATTAAACAAAAAATTAGTAAGTAAACTTTAAATAATGACTTTAATTAAAGAATCAACTCTTGGCGATCGCCTGCGTCAAGACTTCCCGATTTTACAGCAGCAAATTCACGATAAGCCATTAATCTATTTTGACAATGCTGCTAGTTCTCAAAAGCCTCTGGCGGTACTAAAAGTATTGCAAAATTACTATCAGCAAGATAATGCTAACGTCCATCGCGGCGCACATACCTTGAGCGGTAGGGCGACTGATGCCTATGAAGCGGCTAGAGATAAAGTAGCTAAGTTCGTCAATGCTGCTGCTCGTGAAGAAATTGTCTTTACTCGCAACGCCACCGAAGCAATTAACTTAGTGGCATATAGTTGGAGTTTGTCCAATTTTAACCCAGGCGATGAGATAATTCTCTCAGTCATGGAACACCACAGCAACATCGTTCCCTGGCAGCTTATCGCTGAAAAAACTGGTGCGGTAATTAAATACGTACAGTTGACCGATACAGAAGAATTCGATTTAGAACAGTATAAATCTCTATTATCTAATAAAACCAAACTGGTATCTGTTGTTCACGTTTCCAATACTTTAGGCTGCATCAATCCAGTTACAGAAATTGTCGAACTAGCTCATCAATACAATGCCAAAGTATTGATTGATGCCTGTCAGAGTGTTCCTCATATGCCTATTGACGTAAGGGAAATTGACTGTGACTGGTTGGTAGCGTCGGGACATAAAATGTGTGCGCCTACTGGCATTGGTTTTCTCTATGGGAAAAAAGATTTGCTGCTAGAAATGCCGCCATTTATGGGCGGTGGTGAAATGATCGACGAGGTATTTTTAGAAGGATCTACCTATGGCGAACTACCTCATAAATTTGAAGCAGGAACCCCGGCAATTGGTGAAGCGATCGCGCTTGGTGCAGCAGTAGACTATTTAAGTAATATTGGCATGGCTAAAATTCATGCCTATGAAGAAGAATTAACGGGCTATTTGTATCAAAAATTAGCGGCAATTCCCCAACTTAAAATCTATGGTCCTCCTGCAACCGCCGACGGAAAAGGTAGAGCGGCATTAGTAGCATTTAATGTTGAAGGAATACACGGCAGCGATTTGGCAACTTTATTAGATAGAGAAGGAGTTGCTATTCGCTCTGGGCATCACTGTACTCAACCTTTGCATCGTATTTTTGGTGCTTCTGGCAGTGCTAGAGCCAGCCTGTATTTTTATAACACTCGCGCTGAAATTGATGCTTTTGTCGTGGCATTGCAGGAGACTATTGATTTTTTTACTACGATGATGTCTTAGACAAGATAGCTACAAACCCAGACCTGGATCTGAACCCAGACCCGAACCAGGATTTCGGCGTTCGATAGTCTCAGTCAACCTTTCTACTGCTGTAGTCAATCTTTCTTGCGCCAATATTTCTGGTGCTGGCGCTTCTTCTTCGGCAATTTCTTCTCGGCGCATTACTCTTTTTTTGGCAGCTTCAAAAGCACGAATTAATAAGAATAAACAAAAGGCAATCACTAAAAAGTTTAATACGGCGGCAATAAACAAACCATATTTGATGCCGCCAGCACTCAGTTGGCTTAATTGGTCTACTCCTGCCGCGTTCATAGCAGGATTTAAAATTGCCGGGGTAATAATATCTGCTACCAAAGATTCGACGATTTTGCCAAAAGCAGCACCAATAATAACGGCTACGGCTAGATCGATAACGTTTCCGCGCATAATAAAATCGCGAAAATCTGCTAAAAATCCCCCCGTAGCTCTCGCTCCTCTTCTAACCATAATTTTTTTTCCTCAGTTTATTAGTGAGAAATATAATAAAACAGGATTTTATCAGAAGAAGAGAAAATTAAATATAAATAATTGCGTTTTACTGCAAATTTTTAAGATTTTTAATTATCGATTTGCCTCTTTCAATAGCAGTTGGCAAACTGGGGTAAATTCCTTCAAAGCTGTGAACTATGTTCTCTCCCTCTACGATGCTCAAATGATATAAATTTTGGGAACTTTGACAAACAAACAAGCTATAGCGATCGCCTCTTAATATAGTTGGAATTTGCATTTGTAGTTTCAGAAAATATTTTCTTAACTAGAATGCCCAGTTAACTGTTTAATTTAAACAACATATAGCAATTTTTAGATCGATGAAGTACATCTCTGTCGAAACAAACACTAAGCTCTAAGATTTCTATAATTTTTTCAAAAATCAAACAAGATTTTTTAGCGAGCGTTGTTACTTTCAAATTTAAAAGTGGGAACTATAAAGCTGTGGTTTTTACTGACCCTGAAGCTAACTCGCTGAGAGGAAATATGAAATTCAAACGATCTTGTTTCCGATGTTTATATCCGAAATTTCAAGTAACATCTGTTCAATTTCAGCACTTACTTAAATTAACTACAACAACCCTGTTTTTGGGCGCGATCGACGCTATTTTAGGAACTGGAGCAGTTACTAATGCTCAAAATCTAGAAGCTTTAAAAACCAATCGAAATAGTGCAGATAGTTTTAACCAAATCACTAATGTATCTCAATTAAGAGATGTCGCGCCTACGGATTGGGCTTATGAAGCTTTACGCAGCTTGGTAGAGCGTTATGGTTGCATTGCCGGATTTCCCGATGGAGCTTATCGAGGAAACCAACCTCTATCTCGTTACGAATTTGCCGCTGGTTTAAATTCTTGCTTAGATCGAATCGAACGCTTAATTGCTACTTCTGAAACCTTAAATAGAGAAGATCTAGATACTCTTAGTCGTTTGACTCAAGAATTTGAAGCCGAACTAGCTACTATAAACGTTAGAGTAGGTAGTCTAGAGGAAAAAACAGCCTTTTTAGAAGACCGACAATTTTCCACTACTACTAAACTAACAGGAAGTGCTGTTTTTGGATTAGCTAGTGTTTTAGCAGGTGATGATGTCGATGGGGAAGAAATCGACAGAGTTCCAGTTTTGGGTTCTAGATCGCGTTTATCTTTTAACACGAGTTTTACTGGTGAAGATTTACTGTTGACCTTTCTTTCTACGGGGAATTTTCCTTTCTTTAGCGATGTCACTAATACTTTTGAAGGGCAAATAGGCTACAGCGAAGATGTTGATAATCAATTGAAGGCACTTACTGCTGCCTATTTTTTTCCCATAGGCGGTCATACACAAGTTGCCATTGAGGCTGCCGGTGGTTTTGTCTATGATTTTGTAGATACTCTTAATCCTTTAGATGCCTACGATGATAGTGGTAGTGGCGCAATATCTTTTTTCGGCAACCGCAATCCCATTTATAATTCGGTAGCTGGTTCGGGAATTGGCATTAAAACAGACCTGGGAAGTTCAGTCGAACTTAGTTTGGGATATTTAGCACCTGATGCTGCCGAACCTACTGATGGCAGTGGATTATTTAACGGTGCCTATTCTGCTTTAGGACAGCTGGTTTTCCAACCTAGCGATCGTTTCAAGCTAGGTTTGACTTATATCAACGCTTATAACAATAGCGATACTTTTACTGGCACTAATCTTGCCAACTTCCGTAACTTTACGGCTACCGAATTAGGGGAAACCGCTCCTGTTTCTAGCAATTCTTATGGTGTTGGTGCTTCTTGGCATATTAGCGATCGCTTTATTCTTAGTGGTTGGAGTGGTTACACTCACGAACGGGTTCTTTCTACTCTCGATAACAGAATCGAACGGGGCGATCGTGAAATTTTGAATTGGGCAGTCACTCTAGCTTTTCCCGATCTGTTTAAAGAAGCTAGCTTAGGTGGTGTGGTAGTAGGAATGGAACCCAAAGTTATAGATTCTACTGTCAATATTGCTGGTTTTGACAGTGAAGATCGAGATACATCTTTGCACGTTGAAGCTTTCTATCAATATCGAGTCAACGATAATATTGCCATTACTCCAGGCGTAATTTGGATTACCGCTCCCGATGCCAATGAAGACAATAATGATATTGTGATTGGTACTCTAAGAACTACTTTTACTTTCTAAAGTTATCCAATTGGTTGTGCGATCTTAAAGTAAGATAATTCTAATAAATATTTTTCTTATGCTTCGATGGAGCATAAGAAATTAAAGCCTTGTTAAATTAAAAGTAAACTCGAAGCCAGCTAGGCTGTTAACAACAATAAGATTAACAAAAACTTAAAGATTAAAAAGTGCGCTCGCCGAAAGCATACTAGCACTGACAGCAGTTTTTGTTGTTTGGGTAGTGCTGGGTGTATTGGCTGCAATGTCTCAAGAAGAATTCAGCTGGGCAAAAAGTTTTTTGTTGACTGAGTTTGTAGAACTCAGTTTGTTGGCAGAATTATTATTTCTGGCGATCGCAAGATTGGTAAGTTTTATATTAGGTAAACGATCGGAGCAATTTTGTTTGGTATTAGCTTGTGCTTTAGTCATTAATTTTTTACTATCATTACCACTCAACTGCACCTATCTAGAATACAAGATTACCGCTCGTAAAAGTTTAGAACTAACTCAGTTTTTTCCCTGTCAAAGCTCGACTTTAGTTACTCTTACCGAGCAGTTAGCCAAAATCTATTTGTAGAAAGATACTCTTCAAAAGTAGAAAAAGCCGAGTTTTATTTTTCTATTTCGGGCGAACATCTATTTGTTATAGATAGTACGATTAAATATTAAAAGCTGTTTTAAATTCGTTTTAACTCAAACAGTATCATTTATTGTTATTACTGTTCGAGTAGTATTCGTTCTAATTTAGCTTCACGCATACAATCGTGATTCCAATAATATTCGACTGCTCGAACGCAATATCTTAAGGTAAATTCGCGATCGCTTAAAATCACTTGTTCTCCTACCTTAATATTTAAAGCAGTTGATAATACCGCAGAATTATAAAATTCTGAAAAATCTACAGCATAATCAACACCTCTTTCCAGTTTCCGAAGATCGTGAACCTTGGTTAGATTAAATTTAAACCAATCAAATAATAATTTGTCTAAAAAGCTTTTAGACTTTTGAAATATAGTTGTCATTTGTTTTACACGGCAAGTTTTAAAACGATTATAATCTCTTGTGATAGTGACTTATAAGCCACTAAAAACATTTACATTAACTACTTTATATAGTTTTACCGACTATTTGAATTTAAAGACCTTCTATATATACATACAACAATTTCTATTAATTATAAAAAAAGCAGCAGCAAACGTTGGATTTTTGTATGTACTGCTACTTTAGATATATTGGAAATTGCCATACATTTACTATATAGATAATAAAGTGTCAACATTTACTGTTTTAATCTATTAGTTCAAACTATGGCAATAATTTATATAGTTACAATCTGAAACTTAACTCTAAACCAAACATATAATTAACAATTTCCTTGCTAAATTGAGGTTCGTACAAATTTAAAAAAAATTTGAATAGTTTGGCATAATCAGAAGTTTTTAGAAGTTAATTTGCATTTTGCGTATTAATATGAACTTTTTTATTGAAAATTAAACATTATCATTTTCGTCTTCAACAGTTTTTGTTAGATTTAAAGTTAAATTAGCCCTTACAGCACGAAACATTCCAAACCGACAAAGACTAGCACCAAATGCCAAACGCATCAACAGCAAAGTAGGTACTTCTCGTAGAGATTTAATCAAACCAGGTAAACCAAAGCGTACCAAACCCTGTGGTCGAGCTATTCCTTGCCAAATAGAATCTATCCAAGAGGGAAGCGTTTCTTGCGTCCAGTCTGCCGTTATCACTTTTCCATCGACTAGTCCTGTAGCTTCTAAAAGTTCGGAAAAGCCTTCGATGCTGGCAAAAGCAGGATGCGACCACTGGTCTAATAGTTGACGCATTACTGGTTTCTCCCAAAAATTAAGTGGCTGTTGGCGTTCGTCTCTTTGATTCCAGTCAGCTACAACTAACACCCCTCCAGGTTTTAATACCCGTAATAATTCTTTGGCAAAAACGGCTTTGTCTGGCATATGAGGACCCGCTTCAATCGACCAAACTACATCGAAACTAGCATTGGGAAAGGAAAGTGCCATTGCATCATCTACGAGAAATTTGGCATCTAATTTTTCAGGAGTCAATTCTTTAGCACGCTGCACTTGTTGGGGACTAATAGTAACGCCAGTAACCGAAAATCCGTAATCTTCGGCTAAAATACGACTGCTTCCCCCAATTCCGCAGCCAACATCCAACAGAGTAGTACCGCGAGGCAACTTATCCAAACCACCCCACTCGACCATTTCATGTACGAAGTCAACTTTGGCAGTAATAAAATCTTTGCTTTGCGGTGGCGAACCATAATGACCCAAATGAATGTGTTCGCCCCAGTAAAACTCTAAAATACCGTCTTCTGTCCACTGGTCGTAAGAATTGGCTACCGAGTCAGAAGATTGATAGCGACGAGCGGTAATTAGATAAAAGGCAATGGCGATCGCTAGTAGGATAGAGATTAAACCAAGTATGTAATACAAATTCATTGAAAATGATATTTTATGACAGCTTTGCTTTTAATCTAGCAAGCTTCAGATTTACTAACCATCAACTGTAAGGTGGCAAAGAAAAAGCTACTCACACTGTCACTTCTGAAAAATAAGCAATCGCGCTTCACTCTAATAACCAACCGAATAATGCCCCTACAGTTAATTGAAAAGAACTAGCAAAATCTGGTACGGGTAAAATATCTGTTGCTAGTTCGAGAAACGCAGGTTGTTGTTGGAGAAAATAAACCAATACACACTGTTCTTGAGGATCGATTAACCATCCTAATTGCGTACCGTTATCCAAACAATGCAGAATATTTTTAGTGACTCTGGTATAGCCTTGGTCGGGGGATAAAATTTCGATTGTCCAGTCAGGTGCAATTGGAAACGTATCTGCTATCTCACCATTAGTATCGCGGGGTATCCTATCCCATTTAAAAACAGTTACATCAGGTACGATAGAACGTCCGCCAAAAGTGCATCTTAACTCTGGAAAGGCTCTAGCGATTTTTTGCGTTTTAAGTGCGCTATTTACAGTAGTTATCAGTTCTCCTTGAATTGTACTGTGTTTTCCTTTGGGCATCGGTTTCTGAATAATTTTCCCGTCGCTATATTCACTGGCGGGTTTAGTTTCTGGCAATGCTAGAAACTCTTTGAGAGTAATGGGTTTAGATTTAGCCGTGACCATAGCCTTATTTGCTACTAAAAAGCTTTGTTACTTGCGATCGTACTTTATTCTAAAAGCTGTTTTGCTTCGAGTTTGTTTGATAAATTCACGTAACTCAATAAAATCATATTTTTCTTTTCTCATCCTTTCCGAAGCTTTGTCGAGAATATCCAAAAACTCACTAACAACAACAGAAAGTTCATTCTCAAACTTTTTAATATTGAAAATAGTTGCGCTTAGATCGCCATAATGTATACTTATACCGCTATTTTCTTTAACAAAAATCAATTTAATAGGCTCATCAATCAAATCAATTTTAGCTACGCTTTTATTTTTTAATGTATTCAACCCTTCAATTAAGGCTTCTAAAAATGTATCTAAAAAAATTGTCTTCAATTCTATAGTTCTCCGTTCGCCTGTAATAACAATTTCGCCAAGAGGATCTGCGGGATCGATAGGTTCTTCTCTGTAAAGTTTCCACTCTATATGCTTTTTCATGATTTTTGAATCTAAACCAAAATGCGTAAGTCTTATAATTTTTATTTTCTTTGCCAAGTCATTAATTTACAAGATTCAAAGACCGAACATACTCAACTTCTTCTTTCCAATACAGAGGTAAACTATCCCAGGGATCGCCGTTAGCGGTAGTAAGGCTATCATCGGTAACGTAGATATAGCCAAAATGCCTTTCTACGGCACGATTTATATGGCTTTTCATCGTGGCAGCGTCGGGAACTGAATGAATTAAACTGGCAAAATGTTCGGTAGGATAGTTTTTGGCATAAGGTTGTGGCTGATATTCTGTCCATGCTTGAGAATTTTGCTCGAAAATAACTGCCGTATCGGTTGCACCTTGGGAAAAATACCTTTCGTCAGTATGAGTGCCAGGGTTAATAATGACTCTATTTAAATTAGTTTCGGTTTTAATGTAGTTATAAATATCTTGATAATAATCCAGCTTATCGCTACTGCTGGCAGCCTCATCAAGAAAAATACCGTCTAAATTGTAGTGTTGATAATAGAGATTAATATCTTGTTTTACTTCTGCGATCGCGCGATCGCCATACTTAGTATATACATACCCTAAAAGTGTAATATCTGCCTGTCCTAAATCTTTTAGTCCTCTCGCATAGTCTTCATTTGGGGGTTGACCATCGGGACCATTATTGGGGTTGATAATTGCCGTAATGGGTACTTTGTCGGCTGCTGCTACAACATCTTTCCAGATATAGGTTTTGGATTCGTACCAAGTAGGATAGGCATAAAGGGGAAGGAGAATTTTAACAGGAGTAGTCACAGTTGCAGGCGATCGCCAATAAAATAAGATTAAAACCAATAAAATAGCTGATAAAAATATATTTAAATTTCTCTTACCAAATAAACGCAATTTAAATAAAGACATAGATTTTAGAGGCAATAAGCAACAGTTAAGATTTTTATTTGCTACTTTCCTGTTTTTCTCCGTTATAAACTCGATCGCGTCTATTTGTTTAATATCCACCGAGATAGTAAGCATAGTCTGGGTTGTGAATTGCCTGAAGAACTTGGCGACGGGAAAGCAATACAAACAGAGTAGAACCGCAGATTAAGCCGAGAACTGCCCATTCTGGCGCAATTATATTAGCAGCGATGTAGCCGATGAATAAATTGAGTAGCAGACTGGGAAACAGTGACTTAAAGACGGAATATGGCAGATTGAGACTAAATAAGACGATCGCGTTTAACAAACCCACACTCAGCAATAAATAGCCCAAACAGCCGAGAGAAGTCAGCCATAGATTAGCAGTTGCCCAAGGTCTGGGAGTTGGTATTCCTACGGTAATAGTTACCGCTACTGCAAAAAACAGCACGGCAATTCCTACCACTAAAAAGTATCGATGTAGTAACCGCTTGGATAAAAGTTTTATCGTTTCATAAGTTATTGCTGTCGCCTGTTCGTACCAAAACACGATTAGTTTATATGCTAAATATTCGCTCGCGGGGACGAGTAGCAAAAAATTGATTAAAGCCAGATCCATACCTCGTTGATATGCTGAATCGATAGCAAAAATTAGTCCCGAAGCAGGAGAAACTGCCCAACCAGCCACCAGGCGATCGCAAAAAATAAAGGCAAAATATAGCACCCCATAACCAAAAAAAGGTGCTAGTAAATAGACTGTGGCACTCATTAGAGGTAAAGGAACTTCTGGATCGGCAGGATTGGCGATCGCTTGCCGCTTAAATAAAGTTGCTAGAAAAATAGAAAGAGCGATCGTAATAATAAAGGTTGCTACTACTTGAGCTTCTGAGGCTCCCAGACCATTTAGCTTTAAGATTAAAAACAATCCTGTCAGACTCACTAAAGTTATTGGCGTACCCCATACCCACTGAACGGCTAAAATTGCTAACTCCATCCAGAGAATACTTAGCAGCCAATAGTAACCCGCAGCTATAACTAAGTATTCATCGGCAAATAAGCCGCGATAAAAGCCAAACCATAAGCCTAATAGAGCTAGTATGGTGGTTGCGGTAATTCCCAAACCTAAAAGAGATATCGAAGTTTGACGCGTCTGAACGGAAAAACCCAAACCGAGATAAAATTCTCCCCGACGAGCGATCGCCTGAACAAATCCGCCACTGGTAATCAGACTGGCTAGTGTAGCGATAGTAAATAAAGCTGCTAGCTGAGGTAGTAAAAATTTAAAGCTGTGTTCGGGTTGGGTATTGCCCAAAAGTAAAAGCGTAAGTAGGGGAATAGCATAGACAAAGCTGCGAAAAAATTGTCGAAGAAAAGTTAATAGTTCGGAGATTGCCTGTCGTTTATTACTAATGGGTAGCTTGCTTTTAGGTAGTGACGGTGCTGGCTGATGCTGTCGGTAAATGTACTCGCCAACTGTTTTAACGTCGGCAAAACCAAACTCTTCTTGGATGATGCGATCGGTATAGCCTAAAGATTCGATAACCGCCATTGTCTGCCAATAATCGACCTGCTGGGGACAGATGGTTTCTACTTGAGAGATTAGCTCTAGCAGTTTTTGTTTGTCAGACATCAAATAGTAGTTAGGTTATAGTTACAATACTTTTTTAGCACCTAATTCTTGAATAATACTTTATTGAGTAGTTGGTATTTTATCTGTTATCCGACCGAAAACTTAAGTTCTAAAAACTTATTATAAACACCTTTAATTATTTACGTTTTTGTTTCGCTAAAAATCAGATATGCTGCACCTGCAAGTAACATTGCAGCAAAAAAATAATTACGAGTAACGGGAACTTTCATATAACTAACGCTAAATCCTGCAAACACCACCATAGTAATAACTTCTTGTAAAACTTTTAGCTGCGGTAAATTGAAATATTGGTTGCCCAAACGATTGGCAGGAACTTGAAAACAATATTCTAATAATGCAATTGCCCAACTTACACTAATAGCTATCCATAAAGGCGCAGTTTTGAAATTTTTTAAATGACCATACCAGGCAAAACACATAAAAATATTAGAAATAATCAGCAGTACAATGGGTTTGAGCATGGTAAAGATAAAATTATTTGTTTATTGTATTTGAAAGCATAATAGTAAAGCGATCGCGCCTTTTATCTTAAACAACAAAAAAAGATGGGCGTAATACCCACCTTTAGGTTATTTAGAACAATAAGCGGTAACTATTAGTTGACTGCTTCAACTAATGCAGGTTGTGCTATTGGTAGAATAGTTACTTCTTCGTCATCGACATCTACTAAAGCAGTATCTCCATCATCTACTCGACCCGATAAAATCGCTTCTGCCAAACTGTCTTCTAAGAGTCTGACGATCGCGCGACGTAATGGTCTAGCACCGTAACTAGGGTCGAATCCTTCATCGACTACTTTGTCTTTAAAAGCTTCTGTAACTTCGAGAGTGATTTCTCTTTGTTCTTCGAGTCTTTGAGAAACCTCTTGCAGTAAAATCTCGGAGATTTCTTTGACTTCTGGTTTGGTAAGCTGACGGAAGACAATAATTTCGTCGAGACGATTGATAAATTCGGGACGGAAGTATTGTTTTAGTTCTTGGTTGACTAGCTCTTTAATGCGATTGTACTGTGCTTCGGATTCGTCTTCGGCAAAATTAAAGCCCAATCCCGAACCGCCTTTTTCAATTACTTTAGAACCAACGTTAGAGGTCATAATAATTACCGTGTTTTTGAAATTAACTACACGACCTTGGGCATCGGTCAAACGTCCGTCATCAAGTAACTGTAACAACAGGTTAAATACATCGGGGTGTGCTTTTTCTATTTCGTCAAATAACACAACCGTATAAGGTTGGCGACGTATTGCTTCGGTTAACTGACCGCCTTCGTCGTAGCCGACATATCCTGGAGGCGAACCAATTAGTTTGGAAACGGTATGAGCTTCCATTAGTTCTGACATATCAATGCGAACGATCGCTTCTTCCGAACCAAACATCTGAACGGCTAGTGCTTTAGCGAGTTCGGTCTTACCGACTCCTGTAGGACCAGAGAAGAACAAACTGGCAATAGGACGGTTGCGATCGCCTAAACCAGAGCGAGAACGTCTTAAAGCGCGGGATACGGCTCTAACGGCTTCATCCTGACCGATAACTCGTTCGTGCAAGTTGTCTTCTAAATGAAGTAGAGTTTCCGACTCGGTTTCGGTCATTTTGGTTACGGGAATACCCGTCCAGGCAGCGACGATTTTGGCAATGCTTTCTTCATCAACTACAGGGGTTAGAGCTTGTGGGTCGATAGTAGCTACTTCGGCTGTATCTTCACTATTATTATTGCTATGTAAAGAATGTTCCAAATGAGTGCGCGAACCAGCTTCGTCAATTAGATCGATCGCTTTATCTGGTAAGAAGCGATCGCTAATATAGCGTTCGGATAGGGTAACGGCAACTTCAATTGCTTTATCGGTAAATTTAACTTGGTGATATTCTTCGTAAGTTTTGCGTAAACCTCTAAGGATTTCAATCGCATCTTCGGGAGAGGGTTCGCCAATCGTTACTTTTTGGAAACGACGTTCTAAAGCGGCATCGCGTTCGATATGCTGGCGATATTCGTCAAGAGTAGTACTACCGAGACATTGAATTTCACCTCTAGCCAAAGCGGGTTTAAGCATATTCGCTGCGTCCATCGCACCGCCCATCGCTCCAGCACCAACTAAAGTGTGAATTTCGTCGATAACTAAAATTATGTTACCTGCACTACGTACTTCGTCTACGATGCTCTTGAGTCTTTCTTCAAACTCACCGCGAAATTTTGTTCCTGCGAGTAACAAACCCATGTCGAGGCTGATAACTTCTTTACCTTCGAGAAGTTGAGTTACATCGCCATCGACGATACGTTGCGCTAATCCTTCGGCGATCGCTGTTTTACCAACTCCAGGTTCGCCCACCATAACAGGATTGTTTTTAGTACGTCTGCCCAAAATCTGAACTACTCGTTCGATTTCAGCACTTCTACCAACTACGGGATCGAGTTTACCTGCCTTTGCCAATTCGGTCAGATTGGTACTAAATTCTTTAAGAGCAACAGATTGTTGCTGTCTGGGCATTCCAAACGAGGAGCGTTTGGGAGCGGCAGCGGTTACTGGTTCTCTTTCGCCTAACTCTTTAATAATTTCCGTTCTCAACTGTCTGAGGTCGATACCTTGTTGGGTTAGCAGTTTTGCCGCTAAAGTATCTTTTTGTCTGGTAATCGCCAATAAGATATGCTCTGGTCCAATGTAGTTATCTTTTAGTTGGCGAGCTTCTTGAAAAGCATGTTCGAGGGTATTCTTAGCTTTAGGCGTAAAGGGAATATTGGCTGGAACATAACCAGAGCCTTTGCCAACTGTTTCTGTAGCTAACGCTCTGGTGCTATCGACAGTAATATTTTTAGTGGTTAAGTTTTTTGCTGCTGCTGATGTGCCCTCCCCAATCACCCCCAATAATAGATGTTCTGTCCCTACAAGATTGTGACCTGTATTTCTGGCTTCTTCTTGAGAAAGGACGACGCTTTTAATTGCTTGTTCGTTGAAGTATTCAAACATCTGGTTGGAAAACTCCCTATTAATATTTCTTCATGTACTATTAAATCTATCGTTTGCCAAACAAATAATGTAGTGGTAAAAGCCGTAAACTCAGTGAGGTTTTCCAGTTGCCGTACAAGCCCAGAGGTGTTTGTGAATTTGTCTGGTTAAAATAAGAATCGCTCGCAATTTACATTCGGGGACACTATAATTTGACTTTATTCTTCTTACCACAACGCCGTACAGCATTTTTAATTTGCCTCGGCGCGATCGCTCTAGCTGTGGCTCTAATTTTCAGTCCTGGTGCCAATGCTAAGCTGTTCGATGGTCCTGTAGATAAATTACCAGTTTTGGAAAGAGCCGCCTTGCGCCAGGGAAAAGTTACCCTGGCAGGGGAAAAGGGTAAATATACGGCGCGGATATTGGTAGAAGCTTCTAGAGATGCTGCCTGGCAAGTACTGACAGATTACGATCGCTTTGAAAATTTTCTGCCCGATGTCGATAGCAGTCGCTTACTTAAAGCTGAGGGCGATCGCAAAGTATTCGAGCAAATTAGCACGGTAAAAACCTTTGTTTTTAGTACGGAAGCCAGGGTTCGGATGGCAGTCACCGAATTTTATCCCCAGCAGATTGATTTTAAGGCAATAGGAGGAGATCTTAAAACCCTTAACGGTAGCTGGCAACTAGAACCAGTTTCTCCTTACCCCAGCGCGCCACCAGATAGCGTACTCATTACCCATCAAGTAAGTGTCATACCAGCTTCTAGTCCTGCTAACAGCTTTTTTTACGGTATTTATGAAGACAGACTAAAAAAAAGCTTGGCGGCAATCAAATCAGAAACCGAAAAACGTTATGCCCACGCTCAAAAATAAACCTCGGCATAGTTTGAATAGAGATTTAAGATAGGCTACAGACAATAAAATTTGAAATCTTAAATATCAAAACTACTGGTTTCATGATTTCATAGTGAACGCAGTCTAGTTTAAAACTTAAGTTGGTAGTAATCGGTACAGAAAATAGAAATGACGATCAAAAATGATAAGTGGATAATCGAACAGGCAAGTCAGGGAATGATTGTGCCTTTTGAAGCTAAATCGATTAGAAAAGCTGCTTTTAATGACAAACAGGAAGTTGGTACTATTAGTTGGGGGCTAAGTTCCTACGGTTACGATATTCGCCTATCGCCTCACGATTTTAGAATTTTTAGACATATCCCAGGAACGGTGGTCGATCCTAAAAATTTTAATCCTAAAAATTTAGAACCTGCCGAACTCCACTTCGATACAGATGGTTCTTCTTATTTTATTATTCCTGCTAACAGCTACGGATTGGGTGCTTCTTTAGAAAGCATCAAAATGCCCGCCAACGTTACGGCGATTTGTTTGGGTAAATCTACTTATGCCCGTGTGGGAGTTATTGCTAATATTACCCCTCTCGAAAGTTCGTGGCACGGTCGGAGTATTACTCTAGAGTTTTCTAACGCTTCTAGTGCCGATGTCAAAATCTATGCTAACGAAGGCGTGGTACAGCTACTATTTTTTGAAGGCGAACCCTGCCAAACTACCTATGCCGATCGCGGCGGCAAGTATCAAAATCAGAGCGCTGGTGTGACTTTACCTATAGTGTAATATAACGTTAGTTTGGCTTGAGAGCATCTTTTGGTGAGGATAGCTCTAAACTATAGGCTCTAAGCTTTAAGTAAACTTTTCTCTCGGCTATATTAGAAATTCAACGGTAAAATTTAAATGTACTTCTAATTTCTTAAAGCCTAAAGCCTTTTCTTTAATGTTTGTGGTACTTTCCAGCCTAAAGTTATGACTCTGCCTATCATAAACATACATAAAGCCAACCAGAGTAAATGAATATTTTGCAACTGCCAAGCAGCGATCGCCACTAGAGCAAATCCTACAACTGCGGCAATAACGGTTGAAGTACGTAAGATTTTGCCTTGAGTCAAACCGAGAAAATAGCCGTCTAGCATATAGGCGATCGAGCCAAAACCCAAGACAGGAAATAGCCAGATTGTATATTTCATCAGGCTTTTTATTATTTCTGCGTGATTGGTAAGTAACTCGAACAAAGAAGGCAACGACCAGAAAACCAAGGCGAAAAGCAAGCCTGCAATCAAACTTGCTCCCCCTGCCAGCTTAATTAAAGATAAAAGCTGACGGTTATTTTTTTGAGCGTAAAGATTACCTGCAATACTTTCTGTAGCAAAAGCAATACCGTCAATAAAATAAGCTCCAAAAGTAACTACTTGTAAAAGCAAAGTATTAACTGCCAGAACAGTTGTTCCCAGTGCCGAGCTTAGATTGGTAAAGACGGCAAAAGTAGAAATCAAAGCGAGGGTACGAATAAAAATATTGCTGTTGAGAGTAAAGGCAGCTTTGAGAGTTTTAGAATTAAAAATTAGATTGCGGTATTGCAGTAAAGAAGAATAGGGAAATTCACGCCAAATAAAAGTCAATCCTACTAACAAATTGAGATATTGACTAATTGCAGTTGCTGCTGCCGCCCCCGAACTCGCCCAGCCTAACTGCACGATAAATAAATAGTTCAAAGCGACATTAGCACCTTTATCGATTATCGATAGTATTAAAACTTTGCCCGCCAATTCTCGTCCCAAAAACCAGCCTAATAAGACAAAATTAAGCAGTGTCGCAGGTGCGCCCCAAATTAAGACATTGTAGTAATCTCGTCCCGACTCTAATACTTCTGGTGCGGCACTGAGCAAAGTAAAACCAACTTCCCGTAAAGGGTACTGCAAAATTAAAATAACTAACGCTATAAAGATGGCGATCGCACCATTTCGCAATAATGTCAAAATAACAGTATCGCGATCGCTCGCTCCTGCTGCTTGGGCTGTTGTGCCAGTTGTAGCCATGCGTAAGAAGCCAAACGACCAATAAATATAGTTAAATACAATTGAGGCGATCGCTACACCCCCTAAATGGCGAATATCCGCTAAATGCCCTAAAAATGCCGTATCGATTAAACTGGCAAGCGGCACCATCAGGTTTGAAAGAATATTGACTAAAGCCAATCGCCAAAAACGATCTACAAGGCGATCTTGCTGAGATTTGAGCATAAATCGATAGTCGAGTTCATAAAGCGGTCGCTTTTCTTAATCTAGTTGCAGTTAAATAGAAGCGAGCGCATTTTCAGGCTAGTTTTAAAATAGTAAATGTCCGATTGCGCTACAAAGTCAAATATTGAATGGGCGTAGTTTGAATTTTAATTCTAAACTTCCTTCACCGCAGCTACCAGATAATTGGTTAGGGTATAAGCATCTACGCCTAACTCGGTTCTCTTTTCTGCGGCAATAATTCCCGCTCTAGCGTGCCACCAAGCCGCAGTTGCGACAGTATCGTTTACCAACGCTCGCTCGTCTTTAATCGTTTGAGCCATCAAGCCACCAATTAAGCCAGTCAACACGTCTCCAGAACCACCTCTAGCTAATGCTGGCGTGCTTTGAGGAATTAACCACATCAAACCTTCAGGTGAAGCGATCGCAGTTTTTGCTCCTTTTAGCAGCACGATTGCGTGGCTTTGTTTAGCAACGATTTGTACGGCATTCAGGCGATCGCGGTCTAAGTCTAGATCGGGAAACAAACGTTTAAATTCTCCTGCATGAGGAGTAAGAATAGTTGTCGCCGTTCTCTGTTTTAAAGTAGGAATGGTTTCTTGTTGCGCCAACAAATTCAAACCATCGGCATCCAAAATCAAGGGACATTCTACCTGCAAAACTTTTTGTAGAGTTGCTTCGGCATCCATTGTCATACCAGGACCACAGGCAATTACATCATAATTATCTAAAGCAGTAGGAACTGAAGCGATCGCGCCTTCTCGATTTTCAGGACAGCCAATAATTAAAGCTTCTGGTAGATGGCTAACGAGCAACGGCTTTAAAGATTCTGGTACGGCTACAGACAGCATACCTACCCCACTAGCTCTCGCTCCTAATGCAGTTAAAATTGCGCCTCCAGAATAGCGACGAGAGCCACAAATTAGTAACAAGTGTCCCTGCTTGTATTTATAGGTAACTTGGGAACGGGATAAAGGTAAAAACTGACGTACTAGGCTAGGGGTAATCTGTCGTATTGGTGCGGGTTGGGTTAAAACCGACCAAACATGATGGGGTAGAATGCCAAAATCAATTCTGTGAGGTTGACCGATGTATTCTAAAGCTGCGTCTTGAAAAAAAGCTTTTTTCCATAAGCCCAAACATAGAGTATGAGTAGCGCGAATTGCTCCGCCTAAAACCTCTGCCGTATCGGTATGTATTCCTGAAGGCAGATCGATACTAACTACAGGTTGCGGTTGCTTATTTAATTTATTTAAGTCTTCAACGATATTTTCGGGTAACGAACGAGTCAAACCAAAGCCGAACAAACCATCGATAATTAAATCGCAAGAAAGTAAAGCTTCAATATCTTGGTAAAATTTAATACCCAAACTAGCCGCGTAGTCAGCGTGTTTGCTAGTTAAATCTTTCGCTTTAGACAAAGGACGATAAACTTTAATCTCATAGCCAGCTAAAAACAGTTCGCGAGCGATAACCAAAGCATCTCCGCCATTATGCCCCGGTCCAACTAATATACCTACCGAATTTATAGACGAGAGAGGATAGAGACTAATTATTTTTGACGCACAAAGAGTAGCTGCCTTTTCCATTAATGCCGCTACTGGCATTCCTGCTTTAAAAATTTGCTTCTCTATTTGACCCATTTGGGCTGCGGATACGATTATTGATTCGAGTTGACTCATCGACTGAAGCTCGGCGATCTACTATAAATTATCTTAGGTCTTCTCCAGTCAAAAAAATTATGCAATATAGCAATATAAAGGATATGAAGCTGTAATTAAATACAGTGATAGCGATCGCTTGTTTGTTAAGAGAATAATAAATACAAAAGAATAGCCCTTGGGCTTACGTTTTATCTTTGCTCTTTTTATACGTTCGAGCTTCAAAAACAAGAATAGTAAGTTATTGCTAGAGATAAAGAATGTAGCAGCGTTATTGGGAATAATATGCTAGTTACCAGCCACAATCTAGTTGTAAGACCATGACATCTACGAAACTTCAGGCTCAGCAAGGCGATCCTCAAGCGATCGCGATCTGCCTCAAAGCAGCTTTTCCAGTACAGCCTGTTGACGTAAATGCTCGACGAGAGCAAAATCTCTTAATCCTGCAACTTCGGACTTTAGATACACTAGCAGAGCATCAAACACTAACATTCCTGGAACAATGGCTGAATAAAATCAATCCACTTGGTATTTATGTGGTACAGGTTCAAGCCCAACTTCAAGGTCAAGAGCGTCTTGCTTGGAAACAATCATTGACGCTATTAAATCCAGCAACGATTGCCGCTCGTTCCAGGTCTTCTACAATAAAAACCGATCGACCAATCGGAGACACTCAAGTCGATTTAGAACCTCACTATCGACAACTCAACCTCGAACCAGATGCAACGCTTGAAGCCATCAGTCAAGCTTACTTCAAGTTAAAAGTTCGAGCCAAGCGATCTGGCAACTCCGAAGAACTGCAAACTCTCAAAAATAGTTACCAAATATTTACGAGACAGCTTCAAAAAAAAACTTACGATCGGCAAGAGCAGCAGTCATTACCTATGCCACAAACAACCACACTTCAGGAAGGCTTTAGTAAAGAAGATATCGACTTACTGTCATTTCAGAATCGGTTTAGTAGTGCAATCGTTTTTCCCTTACTATCAATATTAGCGATTATCTTGAACCTCATGACCCCAACAAGGTTTCTCCTTGGGGGTATTAATATATGGTTTCATGAATTTGGTCACGCTACAGTTGCCTGGTTATCAGGACGTAGAGCTATACCATTACCATTCGGTTGGACAAATTTTGAAACCGAGCGATCGAGCTTTGTTTATTTGGGGATTTTGTTTTTGTTGGGGCTATTGTTCCGAGCGGGATGGAAAGAAAAGCGGCGTTGGTCAATGGTGTTAGCTGTTGTTATTGCTTTACTACAATTTTGGATGACCTGGCTAATGCCTCTCGACACCTTTAATGTTTTATTTTCATTTGGTGGCATTGGAGGTGAGTTTTATTTGTGTGCATTGCTAATGGTGAATTATTTCTTTGCCTTACCTAATTACTTGCGCTGGGATTTTTATCGTTTTCCTGTGGTACTGGGGGCTGCTTTCACCTTTTGGAATCGAGTTTGGTTCTGGCATCAGATCGATCGCGGTCGAGCCTCTATTCCTTGGGGTACACTATGGGGAGGTTTTAACGATTCGGGGGGTGATATGAATTTATTGATTCAGTATGGCTGGAGCAGCCAACAAATTATTGACACTTACAATCATTTAGGTAAGTTGTGCATCGTCACTATTATGGGAACCTATTTTTATTTTGCGATCGAACAAAATCGTAATGCTTTCTTGGCTCTGCTCGAACAATTCAAGGTGCGCTGAGTCTGAAGTTAGTCTCCCCCAAGTTATTTTTAAATATTATCAGAAAACAATTTCAGGTAATGCGATCGCTAAATTAATTATTGATGTACGATAATGCGATCGCTAATTTAATTTACTTTTATCGTATCTTTGTCTAAATTTTTTACTTAGCGATATAGGGTAAGATAGAGCGATCGCAACTACAACGCACGCAGTTAGCAGCGTATTGCAAATATTTTTTAATCGAACCAGTAGTATTAGCTAAGGCACGAATTAGTAAGCCTTTATTGTCAGGCAAGATCGAACAGGCAACATTAAGATTCTGACATTCAGCCGTCTGCAAATCTTCTAAAGTGTCGCGTAATGCTTGCAAATTAGTCTGCGGTAGAATAACGATCGCGCTACCGATAACAGGCATGGAAGCAAATAATTTACTTTCTTTAAACGGATTGAGTTTTCCTTCTAAGCGCACCGCCTCTTGGCAATAAACTTCTCCCGAAAGAGAACTAACCTGTAGGCGATTGAAATAATAACGAAATTGATATGATTCTCCTCTAGCCAATCTACCAGGCAAAATTATTTCGCTAAAAAATAACCTTGCAGTTGAATGAAGTTTGATGCGAGTTGTTTGTTCTAAAGCTGCATCCTGATAGAGAATCAACGGTTCGGGAATAAATTCTAAAGTGGCGTTGGCTGCTAGTTCGATTTCATTATTAACTCTGGCAATAGTGTCCAGTTGGGGCATGGGATGAACTTTTGTCGCGGCTTGATCGGTAAGATAGAGATTGGTATTTTCTGCCATAGTAAGCTTGATGTTTAACTCATCCCCCGCCAACAAACCTGGAGAAGTGTTCATCATATATAAATAAGCGCAATGACGATTTTTGTTATCTAGCCGCAGAACTGGAGACATACGTAACGGATAAGCTGTATATTGACTGGCAATAACGCTTTTTTGGGCGCGATCGCACTTTAAATTTAATTCCAAATTTTTCATTAAAAACAAATTTTAATTGCTTAAAGCGGCGAATATATTTGCAAGCTATATTGCATTGCAAGCTATATTGCATTGAATTGCAAAATAACTCAAGAACGATATCAAATTTTCTGTATCCTCGATCGTGTAAAGTCGATTTTATTTGAGGTTTAAGTTTTGGAACACTACGCACCAGCTATCTCTAATATTGAATTTCTCTTAACCCAGGCAGCTTTAATAGTCAAAATTATTATTGAAGCTGTAGCAGTGATCCTAGTTGCTTTTTCAATTATTAAAACTATTCCTAAGATCGTGCGTAGTTATCGACACAGACAGGGAGAGGACTTTTATCGCGAGATTAGGTTAGATTTGGGATTGTCTCTGGTTTTAGCTTTAGAATTACTACTTGCAGCAGATATAGTCGGTACTTCGGTATCTCCTAGCTGGAATTCTATTGGCATTTTAGTAGCGATCGCAGCAATTAGAACAATTCTCAACTATTTTCTAGAAAAAGAAATCAAACAATTAGAAGCAGAAAGATTAAAAGGCAGAAAAGATTTGATTTAAGCTTTTCTCCATTCAACATTAAAGAAAACGAATGTCTTCTGCATTTTTAAAGGTCAAATTTATGACCAATGACAGATGCAACTCCAAGTTTATTTTCAATATAACTAACAAATGCAGCTTAACAAAAGTTTATATACAAACTAATAAGTTCTCACTTTAAATTAATTAATTTATTAACATTAACTACTGATGTCAGCAGAATCCCGCCTTACAGCAGAAGAAATTAGACTTAAAGAAGACCGTGAAAGAACAGCCTACTGGCGCAGATGGGGGTCGTATTTGAGCGATCGCCAGTGGGGAACGGTAAGAGAAGACTACAGTAAAGATGGTGAGGCTTGGGATTATTTTAGTTTTGAACAGTCACATTATCGCGCTTATCGTTGGGGAGAAGATGGCATTGGAGGTATTTCAGATAACCATCAGAGAATTTGCTTTGCGTTGAGTTTTTGGAACGGCGAAGATCCGTTTTTAAAAGAAAGATTATTTGGTTTGACTAACAGTCAGGGCAATCATGGAGAAGATGTTAAAGAATATTATTTTCAACTGGATAATACTCCTTCTCATGCCTACATGAAATTTCTTTATAAATATCCCCAGCAGGCTTTTCCCTACGAAAGATTACTACAAGAAAATCAAGATCGGGGATTAAACGATCGAGAGTTTGAATTAATAGAAACAGGAATATTTGATGAAGATAAATATTTTGATATTACAGTAGAGTACGCCAAAGAAACCGATGAAGATATTTTAATTAAAATCGAAATTATCAACAGAAGTGACGAAACTAAAACGCTACATCTATTGCCTAATCTATGGTTTCGTAATACTTGGTCGTGGGGCTATGAAGTAGAAAAACCCAAACTAAAAATATACGATCGCTGCGATGAGTATAGTACCATCGAAGCCGAACAGTCCGATCTGGGTAAAAGATGGCTATATTGCAATTCTCAACCGCAACTGTTATTTACCGAAAATAATACCAACTATCGACGCCTGGCTTCTAGAAAAAACGAATCACCATACGTTAAAGATAGTTTCAATAGCTATGTAGTTGAAGGTAACAAAAATGCCGTCAATCCAGACAATATTGGCACTAAATTCGCTGCCTATTATCAGTTAGAAATAGATCCAGGCGATACCAAAGTTGTCAAATTGAGACTATGCGATAATCCAGAGATCGAATCACCTTTTGGAAGCAACTTCGACAATACTTTTCGGACTCGCTTGCAGGAAGCAAATAAGCTTTACCAGCGCATCTGTCCTCACGAAAAAAATGAGGAGTTATGTAATATCAAGCGTCAGGCTTTTGCAGGGTTATTGTGGAATAAACAATATTATCATTACGTTATCGATACCTGGTTAGAAGGAGATCTCGCCCAGCCCGATCCACCAGAACAGCATAAACATGGCAAAAATAGCGACTGGGTACATCTGCATACCGATGATGTAATTTCCATGCCCGATAAGTGGGAGTATCCTTATTTTGCCGTATGGGACTTGGCGTTTCACATGATTCCAATGGCAGTGATCGATCCTGATTTTGCTAAAGAACAGTTAGATCATTTAACTCGCGAGTGGTATATGCACCCCAACGGGCAACTTCCTGCATATGAATGGGATTTTAACGGTGTAAACCCTCCAGTACACGCCTGGGCTGCATGGCGCGTTTATACTATCGAACGGAAAATGTATGGACGTTGCGATAAGAAATTTCTAGAACGAGTTTTTCAAAAACTACTGCTCAACTTTACCTGGTGGGTCAATCAACAAGATCGAGATGGTAACAATGTTTTTCAGGGTGGCTTTCTCGGCTTGGACAACATTGGCGTATTCAATCGTGGTGGCGAACTACCTACGGGAGGCGAACTATCTCAATCCGACGGTACGAGTTGGATGGCAATGTACTGCCTGGATTTATTAACTATTGCTTTAGAGTTAGCGCGGGACAACGAAGTATATGAAGATATTGCCAGTAAATTCTTCGAGCATTTCCTTTATATTGTCGATGCCATGAACCATTTTGGCACGGAAGGCTCGGATTTATGGAACGAAGAAGATGGTTTTTACTACGACGTATTAAATTTACCTAACGGTAAAAGCATAGATTTAAAAGTGCGATCGCTCGTCGGTTTGATTCCCCTACTTGCAGTTACCACCATAGAACAAGAAACTATGGAAAAACTCAAGGGATTTAGCGGTAGAGTAGATTGGTTTGTCAATAATCGTCCTCAACTCAGTAGCAATCTTGCCTGTATGGAAGGTTGCGATAACCACTCACGTCGACTGCTGGCAATAGTCGATCGAGAGAGATTGCGCCTGTTATTACAAAAAATGCTCGATGAAACCGAGTTTTTTAGCGATTATGGCATTCGTTCGGTATCTCGCTATCATCAAGAGCATCCCTATACATTTAAGACTAACGGTGATGAATATACAGTTGCCTACGAACCTGCCGAGTCACCCACCTATATGTTTGGCGGTAACTCCAACTGGCGTGGTCCCATTTGGTTTCCGATTAATTATTTATTAATTGAAGCTTTGCAAAAATTCGATTTTTATTACGGGGAAGATTTTAAAATCGAATGCCCTACGGGTTCGGGTAAGATGTTGACTCTGTGGGAAGTCGCTTTAGAGTTAGAAAAAAGATTGATTAGTATGTTTTTACGCAATGAGTCGGGATGCAGACCAATTTATGGCGACTTTGCTAAATTTCAATCAGATCCCTACTGGCGCGATTTAATACTGTTCAATGAATACTATCATGGTGACAACGGTGCGGGTTTGGGTGCATCCCATCAAACAGGCTGGACAGCTTTAGTAGCCAAGTTAATTATGCAGCGAGGAGAATATTGTTAAGCGTTGGCGCAATTTGAGAGATGTAATTAAACGGAATACTTCGATTCCTAGATTATAGCGTAAGACCTTCTGCTACTCTAAGTCTGTGGATATGCTGGAGTCTTCCATTAGCTTATTGCTATTTTATCTAAAGTTCAAAACTATACCTGCTTCTATCAAAAGCATTACATACTTACCAACGCCATTAATAGCAATAATGTTACTCTGGACGAGCGGAAAAAACTATTTACAATTTTTGGTAAATCATACATAGAAATGCGATCGCCTCAAACAAATATTCCAAAACGCGGTACAAATACTAAACCCAAACCTTTTATCAAATGGGTGGGAGGCAAAACCCAATTATTGCCAGAATTGTCATCGCGTATACCTCAAGATTTTGCTAACTATTTTGAACCTTTTGTTGGCGGTGGAGCATTGTTTTTTTTTTGCAACCAGAACAAGCCATTTTAGTCGATATCAATAAAGAACTGACTAACGCTTATAAAGTAATTAAGAATCGAACCGATGAACTAATTGCCGAGCTTCAGAGAGTACGAGCAAAGTACTGCCTTGCGATCGACCGAAAAGAATATTACTATCAAATTCGCAATGTCGATCGCACTGAAGAATATAAAACCTGGTCTGACGTGCGACGAGCCAGCCGATTAATTTATTTAAATAAAACCTGTTTTAATGGATTGTATCGCGTCAACTCTAGAGGAGAATTTAATACTCCTATGGGCAGGTACAAAAATCCCAAAATTGTTGATGAAATCAATTTAAAAGCCTGTAGTCAAGCACTTCAAACAGTAAAAATCATTACTGGTTCGTTTTTTGAGATTGAAGAACTAGTTACTAATAACGATTTTGTCTATTTCGATCCTCCCTATGCACCGTTAAACGCTACGTCTAATTTTACAGAATACAGTATGAAAGGGTTTGATCGCCAAATGCAGTTAAACCTGAGAAATCTATGTCGGCGTTTAGATAGTCGGGGCGTGAGATTTATGGTTTCTAACTCTCATGCACCATTAATACTCGATCTCTATCGAGAGTTTAAAATTGAATTGGTCTATGCCAGTCGAGCGATTAATTCTAAAGCTAGTAAGCGAGGTAAAATTCCTGAAGTAATAGTTACGAACTATTGAAGATGGGCGTTGCATCATCACGAGATGGTTTAGGCGAACTTAGGGAGGAGGCGATGGGAAAACTAAAGGTTCTCTCTACTAGAGATTTCTACCCATCTTCCTGTCTCCATTTCTCTTTTACCTTTTTTCCCTGAATAACGAAACCAAGTAATGTCCTTAATTTACTAACGTAATGATATATAAGCTACGTCCAATAAAGAATTTTTGCTTGAGGAAATCTAGTAGTAATTTGCTCTGCGATAAAGCTGCGTAACTGTTCCATCGTTTCTTTTTCGTAAACGTATTTTACTCCACCAAACTTGTTGCGTTTCTGGCTGCGTTCGGACTCGTTTAAATTCAATTTGCTGTTAGGATACCAGCTTTGCAACACCTCTTTTGATTTGGGAGTGAAACGGTGAGTAATTAATTCAAAAGTTAAATCGCAATCAAAATCTAAAGCTTTACTCAGGCGATCGCATAACTCTGTATAATGATGCTGCCAATTGTCGATCGCCATAATTGGTGCGATAACCAAACCTACCCGATAGCCGCCACCACCGCGTTCTTTAGGTAAAGCCAACCTGCGTAGTGCTTGCAACCGCTCGTCAACACTAGCCGTACCGCCTTCAAGATAGCGATTTACAGGAGCAGCATTAATACTAAAGCGGCAACGAGTACGATTGTTATGCGGTAAATCTAATAATTCGTCTACGGCATCAAATTTAGACACCCAGCGTAGTGTGGCACGTTTGCGAGTGCCAAAATAGCGGATACATTCGGCTAAACTACCAGTAAGATGTTCGATCCCCAAAGGATCGGTATAGCAACTAACTTCAAAACTGGTTTCTCGATTTTGTCGTTCGTAATTACTCAAATTAGCCAAAATTTGCGGCAAATTGGCATAAACTTTCACTACGGGAGGACCTGAAAGACTTCCTGCTAAGTAACAATACTGACAGTGTGCGGGGCAACCCTGTGCTAAGTGAAACTGCCAGTCGGCAGAAGGAGGAATAGGCTTTAGTTTGAGTTGACTGGGAGGTGCGTTGACTATAGCCAAAGTACGTTTGGCAACGCTATAGGTTTCCCGTTCGTTTTCACCCCGCAAACCAGTTATACGATTGGATTTTAACTCCGTTACTGGCAGATTAAACTTTCGTACCCGCTCTAAAATCTGTTGTCCCCAGGCTTCTTCTCTTGCCGCAGGAGTAATTAATACTTGTTCTGGCAACCACAGGTGAGTTTTAGAACTAGCTTTTGAAGATTGACTGACTACCATTTAAGATCTACATTTGGTGTTACTTCGATCTTAAAAAAAGTTTGCCAAAAAAGTTAGCTAGTTAAAGGACGGATCGCACCACTTGGCGATGTAGCGCGATCGCTCTCTGCGCGCTGCCTTCGACAATCGCGAGAGCCAATCGCCTCAAGCTAACAAATGATTTTCGCTATATTAGCCAGTTAGTTCGTAAATACCGATTAAATTGCGGTCGGGATCGCGTAGGTAAATTGTTTTAATTCCCCAGTCAGGACGATACATGGGTTGAGTTTCAAAACTCACGCCTTTTTCTTTGAGGCTGCTGCAAGTGTCTTCGAGATTGGGCGTAGTAAAAATTAAGGCTAAATTATCTTGCCGCTCTACAGGTAAAGATTCCGAGCGAGAACCAATAATTTTTGCCATTGACTGACGTTTAATTAAGTTTAGCATCGTATTTCCCAGCCTTAAATCGGCTTCTTCTCTAGTATCGCCTTCGTAAATTAAGTCAAATTCCAGTATTTTTTGATAGAAATCGAGACAAGCCTGATAATCACAAACTAGTAGCCTGGTTCCTTTGTAGGTAATATTCATCGGTTACATAGAGCCTCACGCGCTGGTTATAAAAAAATCATATCTGGATTTCGCGATCGATTTTTCAAACTGAATAATTAATTCTAAATTTAGTAGCTATGCGCTCGCTTTGAGCAATGAGCAATGAGCAATGAGCAATGAGCAATGAGCAATTATCAGTCATTATTGTTTATTTTTCTCTGTTCATTGATAATAAGTCAGAGGTTGAAAGCGATCGCTTGCTCGAAGTTGCCACCAATGAAAAAAAATTGTAAAAATTCTCTAGTTCTTCCCGATTAAAGTGTATTTTTAAGGGCAACTTTGGAGGATAAATTGCGATCGCTTGCTGAAAATATGAGGAAATCGTTGGGTTGTAGTTTGAAAAAGTGCTGCATTTATCTGGCGATCGCTTGTTGCTTAATAGTTATTTCCTGTTCTAATAACTTAAAATCAACACAAACTTCTGCTGTAGAAACGGCTGACCAAATCCCTACTCTAAATATCTGGTGGGAAAAAGGTTTTAATTTGGAGGAAGATGAAGCGTTACAAACTGTTGTAGATGATTGGGAAAAGTTAACTGGCAACCAAGTTAATCTGTCTTTTTTTACAGCTAGCGAATTAGCCACAAAAGTTAAAAGAGCGGTTCGAGCGAATAACACCCCATGCTTGATGATGAGTCAAACAGCAGATCGAACTTTATATCCTCGTTTGGCATGGCAGGGAAAACTAGAAGATGTCTCAGATATTATCGAGCCAGTTAGAGATTCTTATTCAGAAAATATTTTAAAGGCAGCTACTTACTACAATAGCACCTTAGATCGGACTAGTTATTATGGCGTACCCGTCCATCAAAGTACGATATTTATTTTTTACTGGCAACAGTTATTAGCTTCAGTTGGTTTATACCAGCAAAATCTGCCTCAAGATTGGGATGATTTCTGGCAATTTTGGCAACAAGCACAATTAAAGTTAAAAACGCGACAAGATCGAACCATTTATGGATTGGGGTTGACTTTTGCCAACAGAGGGACTGAAGATCTTTACTTCTTTTTCGAGCATATTTTAGAAGCCTTTAATGTTACTCTGATTAATTCACAAGGAGAACTCTTAGTAAATCGCCCTAAAGTACGTCAGGGAATTATAAAAGCGTTAGACTGGTACACCCAACTATACAAACAGGGGTTTGTTCCCCCAGATACGGTCAATTGGTTGAATACCGACAATAATCTCAATCTACTCAACCGAATCGTACTAATGACTCCCAACGTCACTCTTTCCATACCTGCTGCAATTCGCCAGGATTCAGACACTTACTACAATAAATTGAGAATTTCAGAATTTCCCCACAAACCCAACGGCGAACCAATGCGCTATATCATTAGCGTCCGTCAGGCAGTTATTTTTCGCAATTCTCCTCATGTATCTCTAGCTAAAGAGTTTTTGCAATATCTGATTCAGCCTGAGATTACAGCCAAATATCTTCAAAATTCGGGTAATCGAAATCAACCAGTACAAAAACAAGTTTGGGCAAATCCTCTCTGGCAGCAAACTAGCGATCCTTATCTAGCTACTGCAACTAAAATTTTAAACCAAAGTCCGACTCGCTTATTTTACGTCGTCGATAATCCCGCTTATAGCCAGGTGCTGGAAGAAAACATCTGGGGCAAAGCTTTAAATCGAATAATTATTGCTAATATATCTCCCCAACAAGCTGCTGATGAAGCTATTGCTAGAATCGAACAAATTTTTCAAGAATGGAAATAGCTGGTTTTGTTACCTTGGAGAGATTTAATTGTAAATAAAATCGAGTATTTGACCTCTACGCAAACATACTTTATATAAGATAATTACTAGAAATAAATCAAAGCGCGATCGAGCAAAATAATTAATAATTAATGAACGCTGGCAGTGTCGCCAATGAAGTTACCGCAGTTATCCCTTACAACCAAGATCGCCAATTATTTTTTGCTGTTGGCGTTGATAACTGTAGGAGTAGTAGGGGGAGTGGCATATTTTCGAGCTAGAAAAGCTCTACAGCAGGCTGCATTCGATCGCCTCAGTGTAGCTGCAACTTTAAAAGAAGAAGAAATTACTCGCTGGTTTGAAGACCAACAGCGCGATTTTCTACTTTTTACCCAAATGCCAGATGTTGCAGCCAATCTCAATGTACTGCTCGATTCGAATAGCGAAACAGAAAAAAAAACCGCATATGAGGTACTGACTCGCTACTTAAAACAAGTAAAACAAATCAAACCTAGCCTAAGAGAAGTATTTGTTCTCGATCGCAGCAACAAAATCGTACTTTCAACCGATAAACAGCGCGAGGGAAACTATGAAATTCTCGCCAATATTACCTATGTTGAAAAAGTCGAGACGGGAACTGACTTTGCGCCCATATTTTATGTTTCCCCAATAACCAGAAAACCAGCTATTACCTTAGCCAAACCTTTAAAAGATCGTCAGGGAATGATTTTAGTAGATCTAGATCTCGAACGTATAGATCGCATTGTGCGCGAAAAAACTGGTTTGGGAACGAGTGGTGAAGCTTATTTAGTTGGTTCTTTGATTAGTAAAAACTCTTTTATTGCTGGAAAATCTTCTGAGCCTATATCGACTTTGTCAGGCGGTATTAGCAGTGCTGGTATTGATGCGGCCATGAGTGGCATGAGCGGTTATGGACTCTATCGCAACTATCAAAAATCTTCAGTATTAGGAGTTTATCGCTGGCTTAACGAACAGGATATCGCTTTGCTAGTTGAAATCGATCAGGCAGAAGCCTTCTATCCCGCACGTCAGCTTGCTAGCGCGATTATTCTGGTAGGACTGATATCTGTATTGGGACTGCTAGTAGGAGTCAATTGGCTATCGCACCAGCTAAATCTTTCCCGTCAGGAGTTAGAAAGATCGAGTCGGCAATTACAAATTAAAGCCAGAGAAGCAGAATCTGCCAATCGGGCTAAGAGTCTATTTTTGGCTAATATGAGTCATGAGTTGCGAACACCCCTCAACGCAATTCTGGGTTTTTCTCAACTGTTAGCAAGAGACAATACTACTATCTCTGCTACGCAAAAAGAATATTTAGATATTATCAATCGTAGTGGCGAACATTTACTAAATCTGATTAATGACATTTTGGAAATGTCTAAGATTGAAGCGGGAAAAACTACCCTGAATCTCGAAACCTTCGATCTGCATCTACTTTTGCAAACTATTCGCGATATGTTTCAAATTAGAGCCGCCGCCAAGCAGCTTTGGTTTGAATTTGTCCTCGCACCCAATCTACCACAGTATGTAATTAGCGATCCGCGCAAACTACGCCAACTATTAATCAATCTTTTGAGTAATGCCGTTAAATTTACTGAATCTGGAGGAGTAACACTTTTGGCTACTGTTGGCAATTTTGACCAGACTAAACTAATAAGCAAGCAAGCCAAACTCTGCTTTGAAATATCGGATACGGGAACGGGAATTGCCTCCAAAGAATTAGACAGTTTATTCAATCCCTTCGTACAAACTCTCAGCGGCTCTCAAGCAGAAGAAGGTACGGGTTTGGGATTGGCAATTTGTCGTCAATTCGTTGAATTGATGGGTGGTAAAATTTGGGTTGAAAGTACTTTAGGAGCGGGTTCTACTTTTGGTTTCGCTCTGATAGTACAGCCAGTAGAGCCTCCCCAACAAGAAAATGCCTATGAGCGTGTGAAAAAAATCGCACCAGGACAAACCCAATATCGCATTGCCGTAGTAGACGACAAACAAACCAATCGCCAGGTACTGGTTGAGTTATTACAGTCAGTGGGGTTTGAAGTGCGCACTGCTAGTAATGGTGTTGAAGCGATCGAGCTATGGCAACAGTGGCAGCCTCATTTTATTTGGATGGATATGCGAATGCCAGTTATGGATGGCTACAAAGCTACGGAGCAAATTAGAAAAGCTAATGGTAAAGAAGTAACAATTGTAGCTATTACTGCTTCTGCCTTTGAAGAACAAAAAGGCAAAGTATTACAGGCTGGATGCGATGATTTTGTCCGCAAACCATTTTCCGAACGAGTTATTTTTGATAAATTGACGCAGTATTTAGGCGTAAAATTCGTTTATGAATCTGATGAAGTTATCGTTTCGAGGACGGAACCCGCAAACGAATCGGTCGATGTTGACGAACTCAAAACCTTACCAGCAGAATTATTAAGAGAGCTACATCAAGCTGCGATCGCTGTAGATGCCGAACAAATTACACAGTTAATCGAATCTATTCCAGCCAGTCATCAGCATATTGCCCAGGCGATTACCGCCATGACGCGCAACTATGACTTTGATGAGATTGTTAACTTAACTAAAGCCTCCTCTAATTCTTAAATTTTGAGAGTTTAGGTGCATGAATAATCAGATAGACAAAATATCTGCCGCTAACATCAAAAAATGCAGCGCTCAAAAGATAAGTTTTGTCAATTAAAGATAAAATATTTTTATATTAAAAATACTTAATAATTTTGTTAACTTATTAAAAGAGAAACGAAAGTTAAGCACAAATTAAAAATGACAGCTCCAATTCAAAATTTTCACCAGAAATCTATAAATCTTTGGCAACCACTTCAAAAGTGGCTTGAAGGCTTAGAAATACAAGAAGCACAAACAGCACGACGCATTGTTAAATTAATTCCCAGTCAATGCCCCTTTGCCAGAGACGTACGGGTTTTCGGTAGAGTTATTTTTCGGATTCCAGCTTTGTGCAAATTAAATCCTTTATACGAGCAATTGATGGGATTGCGGTTTCGCGCACTCTGCTTTCTTGCCGACACCTGCGGAGAAGATATTACGCCTTATTGCTGGTAATCAAACCAAAATTTGAGAATTTTGAATTTTTTAGCGTTTTGTCGGTCGAAAAACTTAGAGCATTTACTAATGAGAGCACATTATAGCGAACACTTGTTGTTTAGATAGGTTGCTTTATTGGCAAGTCTTATGACAAATTTAAAGTGTTAACCATTTCCCGCTCTCATTAGAAACCAGGATTAACTTATGGTTGCACTCTCACATACTAACCAAGCGACTAGATTTACTATTGCTAGATCTACTATTGAAAGACTAACTCTACAAACTTACTACTTGCGCTATCGAAACTTAGCGTAAGTAGTAGGTTGAGGCACGAAACCCAACCTACATTTTTAATCTCATCTATCTAGCTAGTTTCGAGAAATGGTATAACCTCAAAGCGTACTGCTATATCAAGCAGCATCTTCGTCGTGAGCAAAGCGATTGTAAAGAAAATCCAGGGCATAATTACGCAGGTCGTAATATTCGGGCTGTTCCATAATGCGATCGCGATCTCTAGGACGGGGAAAATCGATCTTGAGAATTTCGCCAATACCAGCAGCAGGACCATTAGTCATCATTACCAAACGGTCTGCTAGAAACAAAGCCTCATCGATATCGTGAGTAATCATCAACACCGTACAGCGATGTTCGTTCCAAATTTTGAGCAGTTCTTCCTGTAGTTCTTCTTTAGTAATCGCATCCAATGCCCCAAAGGGTTCGTCTAAGATTAAAACTTCGGGACGAATAGCCAGGGCACGGGCAATAGAAACCCGTTGTTTCATCCCCCCAGAAATTTGGGTGGGTTTTTTCTCTGCTGCTTCGCTCAAGCCTACCATATTGAGATGTTCGCGAACGATGGCACGCTTTTCTCGTTCGGATTTTTTCTGATGAACCGAATCTACCGCCAGATAAACATTATCAAACACCGATAGCCAGGGTAATAAGGCATAGTTTTGAAATACTACCATGCGATCGGGTCCTGGTTCGGTAATGGTTTTTCCCGCCACCGTTACCATGCCTGTAGTCGGTCGGGTAAAACCAGAAACCATATTCAAAAGGGTAGACTTACCACAACCAGAGTGACCGATAACGCAAATAAATTCCCCTTCATCTACTGTCAAATTAACGTTTTCTAAAACGGTGTAAGAACCAGTAAGAGTAGGATAAACTTTGGAGACGTTTTTAATTTCAACAAAGGAAGAATTTTGCGTCGAACGTTGAAACTGTAATTCTACTAATTTTCTGTTAGAAGCTTGCATGGGTAAAAAAGTTAAAAGTCAAAAGTTAAAAGGCAAAAGTTAAAGATGAACGATGAAAAAAATAGAAAGTTCATCACTCATCATTCGTAATTAAAATTACGCAGCAATAGGCGTTGGAGATTCAAAATGCACTTCAGCAATAGTGAAGTTGCGTTCGATATCCAAGTGATTGAGATAACCGATAGGATCTTCGGCATCAAAAACAACGCCGTCGAATAGCTTAATAGGACTGCGACGATATTTAAGATCTCCCAATTCCAGTTCCCTGGTAGCGGTACTAAAAGTACTTACCCGACAAACACGTTCGAGAATTTCTACCCAGTTACGGGGGAAGGGAATATGTCCCCAACGCGCCATCTGGGTCATCATCCAAAGATGTTCGGTGCGACTGGGACGGTTTAAACCATCGCCAAAGAACATGTGGTGGGCGTATTCAACATGTTCGTCTAAATTACAGCTATAGTTTGTCGGCGTACCTAGTTGAATATATTCTTCTTTGGTAGCTAAATACTGACGACTAGCCAAAATCTCTCTAATTTCTTGATGATTGGCTTCATCAGCACAATAATGACCAGCTTCTAACAGGGCTTTTACCAGAGCAACATGAGTGTTGGGATAGCGATTTGCCCAATCTTCTCTAACTCCCAAAACTTTACCTGGATGCCCCTGCCAAATTTCCATATCGGTAGCGACGGTAAAACCGTGTCCTTCCATCGCGGCGCGGAGATTCCAAGGTTCACCCACACAATAACCGTCAATAGTTCCTGCTTTAAGGTCGGCTACCATTTGGGCGGGGGGAATAGTTTTGAGTTCTACATCTTTATCGGGATCGATGCCTCCTGCTGCCAACCAGTAGCGCAATAAAATGTTGTGCATTGAGGAGGGATGTACCATTCCCAGGGTATGCTTTTCGCCATCCAGGGCAAGTAGCTTTTGTTTGTATTTGGCAGCAGTAATTATCCCTCGCTCGTAAAATTTCTGTGCCAGAGTAATACCGTTACCATTACGAGTCATGGTCAAAGCAGTAACGATGGGTAAAGGACGATCCTGGTTTCCTCCTGCGGTCAACCAAGTAGGCATCCCTGCGGGCATCTGTGCCGCATCGAGATAGCCTCCGATAATACCATCGACAATACCGCGCCAACTAGTTTCTCTGGCGAGACTAATTTCATCCAAACCGTGTTTGCTAAAAAAGCCCTTTTCCTTGGCGATAGCTAATGGGGCACAAGCGGTTAGGGGAACGAAGCCAATTTCTAAATTTACTTTTTCCAAACCATGACGGGCAACTACAGCAGTTTTCTTTGCTCGTATTTTTTTAATCCGCTTTTGCTGGTTGAGGAAGTAGATAATTTCGCTGCGTAAGCTGTAGTAACTGGGATGGTTGACAACTTCCATGCGCTTGCGGGGACGGGGTATATCTACCTCTAAAATGCCGCCAATTTTGGATGCGGGACCATTGGTAAGCATCACTATTCGATCACTCAATAACACTGCTTCATCGACATCGTGAGTTACCATCACCGAAGTAACGTGATACTGTTCGCATATTCGCATCAATTGCTCCTGCAAATTACCACGAGTCAAGGCATCTAACGCCCCAAAAGGTTCGTCTAAGAGGAGGAGTTTGGGACGAATTGCCAAGGCACGGGCGATCGCCACCCTTTGTTTCATTCCTCCCGATAGCTGATTGGGGTATTTATCGACTGCATGACGCAACCCTACCAAATTAATATGTTCTTCTACTACCGATCTGCGTTCGGCTTTGGCGGCATTGCCCATTACCTCATCTACAGCCAGGGCAATATTTTGCCGCACTGTCAACCAGGGTAGCAAAGAGTAGTTTTGAAACACTACCATGCGATCGGGTCCTGGTTCTTTAATTTTCTGTCCTTCTAGAGTGACTATCCCGTCGGTAGGTAAATCTAACCCCGCAATCGTGTTTAACAGCGTCGATTTACCACAACCAGAGTGACCGATTAAAGAAATAAATTCACCTTTTTTAATTTGTAAGTCGATACCTTTGAGGGCAATATATTCACCGCCCCCGCTGAGAGGAAAAACTTTTTCAAGTCGATCTACTGCAACAAATACGCTCATGATTTTTCAGGAAATAGGGAATAGGGAACAGAGAATAGGGAGTAGGTAGCGGATAAATAAATAATTTGAATCTTTAAACCTAGAATCCGAAACCTAAGACCTTTTGACTTTTCTAAGATTGGGGGGCAATTAACTTGTGCAAATAGGCGATCGCCCGATCTAAAATTAAACCCACCGCACCTATATAGATAACCGCCAAAATAATCTCGCTGATGTAGTTTTGCTGATAGGCATCCCAGATAAAAAAGCCGATGCCAACAATACCCGACATCACAATTTCGGCGGCGATAATTGCCAACCAAGCCAAACCGATACCAATTCTCAAACCAGTAAAGATATAGGGCAGGGCAGAAGGCAAGAGAATTTTGAAAAAGAACTTATGATTGGAAAGTTTTAAAACTCGGCGTACGTTGAGATAGTCTTGAGGAATTTGGCGAACGCCCTCGGTAGTATTAATTAGAATGGGCCAAACTGAGGTGATAAAGATTACGAAAATCGCCGCAGGTTGATTTTGTTGTAGGGCAACCAAAGCGATGGGAACCCAAGCCAGAGGTGCAACCATGCGTAAGAATTGGAAAATTGGATCTAAAGCTTTATTGATTAAGGGCTGCGTTCCCACTAAAATACCAGTGCCGATGCCAATCAAAGCGGCTAGAGAATAGCCCTGTGCCACTCTACCCAAACTTGCCATCGTCTGCCAAAATAAACCCTTATCCAAACCACCGCGATCGTAAAAAGGATAGAGTAATAAAATTCTGGTTCTCTCATCCGTCCATAAGCTGGTAGGTCCTGGCAATCTCATCCCTGGCAGCATGGCAAAGAGTTCCCAAAGAATTAAAAAGCCAAGAATCCCAATTAGAGGCGGCAAAATATTGTCTTTGTTTTTTTGCCATAACGAGGCGAACTTGTTACTCCTCGCGCTATTTCTACGCATTCTCGGTGTACTGACAGCCATGATTATTATTGCTCCTTCTTAAAATATTTCTTTGGTAAACTATCGGGCGATTTGCTCCTGGCGGAGTCTGCTAGGAAACGCGCACCAAGACACGTCCCTACTGTTAAACATTTTTAATTTCCAGGCTATTTAGATATGCTTCTGGATTTTGGGGGTCAAATGTTTTACCATCAAAAAACTTCTCCACGCCTCTTGAGGTACTAGCGGGTATATCGGCGGTAAATCCTGCTTCTGTTGCTGCTTCTTTCCACAAGTCTTCGCGGTTGACGCGATCGATTATCTGTTTGGCTGTATCGATATCGGAAATGGCATCTTTATGGAAACCCCAACGCATACTTTCGGTTAAAAACCATAGGTCGTGACTTTTATAGGGATAGGAAACATTACCAATACCATCTTTCCAATACAAAGGACCCATCATTTTATCCTTAATTTCTGCTTTGCCATCCCCCATCTTGTAATCCCCTTTGTAAGGAGGTACTAAAATATCTTCTGGTACGTTAAAGTAATTACGCCCAGCTACAATGCTGACAACTGCTTCGGTATTATTGACTCCATCGATCCACTGCTGCGCTTCCATCAATCCTTTAAGTAAAGCTTTAGTTGCTTTGGGATTTTTATCTACCCAATCTGCCCGAATTGCCAAATATTCTTCGGGGTGAAACTTCCAAATTTCCGCAGTCAAAGCTGCCATAAACCCGATATCTTCAGCAATAATGCGATAGGGCCAAGGATCGCCCGTACTAAACGCATCCATCGTGCCGTTACGCATCCCCTGTACGGTTTCGGGAGGAGGTACGGCTAATAAATCAATATCTTTATCTGGATCGACACCACCCGCAGCAAACCAATAGCGAATCCAAAAATCTTGATTGACATTGGGAAAAGTATGAGCAGCTTTAAATTTTCTGCCTTCAGTTTTGGCATAGTTTTTAACAAATTCGGCGGCGTTTGAAATATCTAAACCCAATCCCTTGCCCTGGTTTTTACCAGCGATCGCAATTCCATTGCCTTGAGTGATTAATTGCGCCAATAGATACATCGGCACTTTGTTACCGTTAGTAATAATTCCTTCACTAATTAGATGGGGCATGGGCATTTGCCACTGACCACCATCGATGCCGCCACCTTCCGAACCAATGGTGACGTTATCCCTCGCTGATGCCCAGTTTGCCTGCTTGGATATTTCCACATCGGTCATGCCATATTTGGCAAAAAAGCCTTTTTCTTTGGCAACAATTAGCGGTGCAGCTTCCACAATGGGAATGTAACCCAAAACAACCTTGGTCGTCTCTGGCATCATTTCTGGACTAATCTCGGCTGCTTCTACTTGTTCTGTAACGGCTGTTCCTACTGGTTCGGGTGGATTACCCAAACATCCTTTGAGAAACACGGCACCTATTCCAGAAGCAGCAGCGGTGGTTAAAAATCTACGTCGAGAAAATCGCGAATAATTGGACATAAAACCTCCTAACTATCCATGTTTTCGAGCGGACAGTTTAATTTAATAAAGTCTGGAAAAATTGTTAGCAAAATTTTTTGATATTCGATATATAAACGAATACATCGGCTCTAAACAAATATCAAAGGCAAAATCTATTGTTTTTTAGGTAATTCTTAATTTGTTTTAATCTATTCTAAGAGAATAAGTATAAGACTATCATAAAATAAAAAAACATTTGTTTTTTTCTATGCTAAAAAAATTGATTTGAATGATAATTTTTTTTTAACTCATAGTTGACTTACCTATTTTGGGCAGTTTTCGGCTTTAGTATCGATATTTTTTAATCGTATATATTGCTTTTTATTTAGAGTTACATTTTGTTAAAGAACAAGGAATGAATCTAATATTGATAAAACTAAATTGTAGTTATAGGCTAATAGTTTAAAACACAAACGAACATAACAAAAGCTATATCGATTTGTGCAAATACAAGTGTATTTATTTCTGCTCGCAGCAAAAAAATAGTAAAACCCAATAGTTTATAAATTCCAACAAAAGTCTAAAAATAGTTTGAAAATATCAAATAAAATTGGCTTTGAGTTAAATTGCATAAAATCTGAAAAAGAATGCTATCTATAGGTTTTGTAAGGCAAAAAACTAAGTTAAAACTGCTGTAAAGTAATAAATCGCTGGGATTTACTCGTTTGGTTCGAAAAAATACTATAGGTAATTATCTTGTCAAACCATTTGGTTTTAGCTCGATCTAACTAAATTGATAAGCATAGTTAATCGGTATATTTAAAAATAAACATTTTACAAATTAGTGTGTAAAACGTAAATATAAAAGAAGAAACATTACAGCAATGAAGTCAGCAAAATATTGCAGTTGTTTTTGACAATAGAGCGAAAAAAATACGGATAAAAAAAGCCGCTCGATAAAAATTTAGAGCATTTAACTAGGAGTAACTGATGGTTGCACTCACACAAACTAACCAAACGACTAGAGCTAATACTGAAAGACTAACTCTACAAACTAGCGAAATTGCCTCAGAAACTACCGCTATTCGGTGTCTCGATTGGGATCGCGATCGCTTTGATATCGAATTTGGCTTACAAAACGGCACTACCTACAATTCTTTTATAATTCGAGGCGACAAGCTAGCGTTAGTGGATACTACTCACGCTAAGTTTCGACATCTATATCTGGAGTTATTGACAGGTTTAATAAATCCCAAGCAACTCGATTATTTAATTATCAGTCATACCGAACCCGACCATAGTGGTTTGGTGAAAGATGTCTTGGCGTTAGCACCCCAGGTTACGGTAATTGGTGCCAAGGTAGCGATTCAATTTTTAGGAAATATGGTACATCAGCCGTTTGAGTATCAAATAGTTAAAAATGGCGATCGCTTAGATTTGGGCAACGGACACCAATTAGAATTTGTTTCTGCTCCCAACTTACACTGGCCCGATACCATTTTTACCTTCGATTACAAAACTCAAGTTCTTTATACTTGCGATGCCTTTGGGATGCACTATTGCGACGAACCGACTTTTGATGAAGATTTAGAACTAATTGAGGCAGACTTTGAATATTACTACGACTGTTTAATGAAGCCTAATGCCCGTTCGGTTTTAGCCGCCATCAAGCGGATGAGAAAATTAGAGCTAGAAACCATCGCTACGGGACACGGTCCATTGTTACAATACCATCGCCGCGAATTAGTAGATCGCTATCAGCAATGGAGTCAAGCACAAGCCAAAACCGATACCTTGGTCGTACTGTTCTATTCTGAATATGGTTATAGTGACGAGCTTGCCAGAGCGATCGCCCAGGGAATCACCAAAACTGGAGTAGCAGTAGAATTAATCGATTGGAACGATACCGAACCGCAAGAAGTTAGAGAGTTGGTAGCGCAAGCGGCAGGATTGGTATTGGGAATGCCAGCCCAGTCGAACACAGAAGCCCAGGCGATACTCAGTACCGTTCTAGCAGCCGCACACCACAAACAGGCGATCGCCTTATTTGAAGTTGGTGGTGGCGAAGACGAACCAATTTATCCCTTACGCAATAAATTTCAAGAAATCGGCTTGAGCGAAGCTTTTCCGCCAATTTTAATCAAACAAGCCCCAGATCGGGCAATCGAGCAAATTTGCGATGAAGCTGGTACGGATTTGGGACAGTGGTTGACCCGCGATCGCACTATTAAAAAAATGAAAGCGATCGATAATAGTCTAGAAAGAGCCTTGGGTAGAATCAGCAATGGTTTGTATATTATCACCGCTCGCAAAGGCGATATTTCCAGCGCAATGGTGGCATCGTGGGTAACGCAAGCTAGTTTAAAACCTTTAGGAATTGCGATCGCCGTAGCTAAAGATCGGGCGATTGAATCTTTCTTGCACATTGGCGATAGTTTTGTGTTGAATGTTTTAGAAGAAGATAATTATCAGCATTTAATCAAACATTTTCTCAAACGTTTTCCCCCTGGTGCAGATCGCTTTGAAGGGATCGAAATCGTACCTGCGACTAATGGTTCGCCGATTATTGCCGAATCTCTAGCATATATCGAATGTGAAGTAAGCAACCGCTTGGAATGCAGCGACCACTGGATTGTTTATAGCACCGTAAAAGCCGGCAGAGTAGCCAAGCTAGATGTTTTAACCGCCGTTCATCATCGCAAGGTAGGAAATCATTATTAAACATTAAACGTTGAACATTAAACATTGAGCATTTGATAAATGGTCAATGATAAATGCTCAATGAAAAGAGCTAACAATCAACAATTAAATATGATGCACAAATTTGCCGACACTTCCCCAACTCCTTGGTACAAATTGCTAAACAGCAGTAGCGTGATTCAAATTTTGGAGTTTATTCAAGATTTAATTATTATCTCGCTCTGTATCGGTCTATTTAGCTTCATGGCAATTCAGTTACGAGAGTTGTTTGTTTCTCTACTACCGCCGCTCAATTTTCCTATGGTCACGGCTGACATATTGTTTTTGCTGATTTTAGTAGAACTGTTTCGCCTTTTAATCATTTATTTGCAAGAACGCCGCATTTCTATTGGTGTTGCTGTCGAAGTCTCTATCGTTTCGGTTTTAAGAGAAATCATCGTCAAAGGAATTTTAGAAACTCCTTGGAGTCAAGTTTTGGCTACTTGTTCTTTTTTACTGGTTTTAGCTGTTTTGCTAGTAGTCCGAGTTTGGCTACCTCCTACATTTGAAGGCATAGATCCCGAACAAAAAGTATCCGAACGACATAAAAAACAAGCAGTGAACAGTAAACAGTGAACAATGAACAATGAACAGTGAATAATACAGACGATAAATGCTTAATGATGAATGTTAAATGTTAAATGATAACTGCTCATTGCCAATTGCCAAAAGGTTAGACATTTTAGTTTTGTCTTTTAACTTTTGACTTTTAACTTTTAACTTTTTTACACCTCCAAACCCGTATAAACCAAATCTCCAAAAAATCATGTTACAAACAAATTTTAAAACGATACCCGCTAGACCAAGAGATGTCCAAGTTGCAAATATTGGTACGAACACTCAGGTATTGCGATCGCGTACTTGGGAAAGACTGAAGTTTGAAGTGGAATATTCTCGTCAAAAAGGCACGACTTCTAATTCTTATCTCATTGAAGCCGATAAAACTGCCTTAATCGATCCGCCAGGACAATCTTTTACACACATTTATCTAGAAACTTTAGATCGGTATCTCGATTGGCAAAAATTAGATTACATTATCCTACAGCACGTCAATCCCAATCGCTTAGCAACACTACAGTTGCTTGCAGGCAAAGCACCGCAGGCGCAAATAATTTGTTCCAAACCCGCAGTTAATGCCCTCAAAGCTGCTTTAATATTTCCCGAACGTCAGACTCGAATACGAGTAGTTAGAGAAAACGACACTCTAGATTTGGGACAAGGACACCGACTACAATTTATTAGCGTTCCTACCCCCCGTTGGGTTGATGGTTTGTGTACCTACGATCCCCAAACCAAAATTCTTTACAGCGATAAATTCTTTGGCTCGCATATCTGCGATAAAGCTATCTTTGATGAGAACTGGAAACAATTAGATTCCGACCGCCGTTTTTATTTCGACTGTCTTCACGCTACTCAGACCAAACAATTAGAGTCGGCTTTAGCTAAATTCGCACCCCTTACCAGTAAAATTTATGCACCCGCTCATGGCTCTTTAATTAAATATAGCCTCAGTCGCTTTAGCTACGACTATCAGCAGTGGTGTCAGCAACAAACTAGTCAAGAATTTAAGGTGGCTCTGCTATACGCTTCTGCCTATGGTAACACTGCCAATCTTGCCAATGCGATCGCCCATGGTGCGCTTCAGTCTGGTGTAGCGGTAGAATCGATTAACTGCGAACTTGCCACACCAGAAGAAATTACTCAGGCTGTTCGAGCTTGTGATGGTTTTATTATTGGTTCGCCGACTTTAGGGGGTCATGCGCCAACGCAAATTCAAACCGCACTGGGAATTATTCTGGCTAACGCAGCCAAAACCAAGTTAGCGGGAGTATTTGGTTCCTATGGTTGGAGTGGCGAAGCGATCGATGTGTTGGAAAATAAACTACGGGATGCTCATTACAGCTTAGGGTTTGAACCAATCCGCGTACGTTTTAGTCCTACTACTTTAGATCTGAAAGATTGTATTCAAGCAGGTGAAGAATTTGCGCGAAAATTGAAAAAAAACAAACGCCTGCGGACTCCACGTCAAGGAATAACAGAAACTCAGATCGATCGCACCGAACAAGCAGTAGGCAGAATTGTCGGTTCTCTCTGCGTACTGACTAGCTGCGAGGGCGACGAACACAGCGGTGTGCTAACTTCCTGGGTATCTCAAGCAACTTTTAATCCTCCTGGGATTATGATTGCCTCCCCAGAACCAGCTATTGATTCGACACAAAATCCTGGGGATAAATTGGTGCTAAATATCCTTAATGAAGCAAAAAATGTCCGAAGAAACTTTAGCGATCGCCAGAGTAATTCCTTCAACGACTTAACTACTAAAACCGCTAGTAACGGTTGTTTAATCATTGAAGAAGCCTTAGCTTATTTAGAATGTACAGTTCAAAATCGGATCGAATCTGGCGATCGCACTTTGGTTTATGCCACAGTCGATCGCGGTGAAGTATTAGAACCCAATGGCATCACCGCCATTCAACATCGTAAGTCTGGAAGTCATTATTAAGATCTTCCATTTCCCTCTAAGTTACGACCATCTGCAAATTGCTGGAAGGAGCTAGGGTTAGTCCCCGACGAGTCGGCTTAACGGGTCGATCGGTGGCTAGCTTTAACTCTAGTCGGGAGAAAATAGTTGCCAGTACCAGTTTCATTTCAAACTGAGCAAAGGCATAGCCGATACACAAACTGCTACCACCGCCAAAAGGCAAATATTCATAAGCCGAGAAGGTTCGCTCTAAGAAGCGTTCTGGTTTAAAGCGTTTGGGTTCGGGATAAATTTCTTGGCGATGGTGGGTTAGATAAATTGAAGGTATCAGCAAAGTACCTGGTTCAAAGTGATAGCCAAATATTTCTATTGGCTGTGTAACGCGACGGGGAAAAGTATTTACAGCTATAGGATAAATTCGCAGTGTTTCCTGGCAAATTGCTGTTAAATAGGGAAGTCGCGATACTGCTAGAGGATCTTCTTCGACAGAGATGGTGTTTAGTTCTGCCAAAAGTTTGTCTCTAATATCGGGAGAACGTTCGATCCAGTATATTGCCCAGGCGATCGCCGATGCCGTAGTTTCGTGACCTGCAAACAATAAAGTTATCAGTTCGTCTTTTAACTCATCATCGCTCATCGGTTGTCCTGCCTCATCTCTAGCTGCCAGTAGCAGTGAAAGAATGTCGTCGCCTCTGGTTTCAGGTTCGCTGCGTCGCTGGGCAATTTCGTTTAGCAAGATGCGATCTATTTCTTGTTTCTGACGCAAAAAATGTCCCCAGGGACTTTTAGCGCCCCAATCTTTTTGTAATAAAGGGAAAAACAGTAGTGTAGAACTAGCAGGAGAACCAATTGATTCGAGCATCGAAGTTAACAACTGTTGTAGTTTCAGATAACGATCGCCCGAATCAATGCCAAATACCGTACAGAGAATTACTTTTAAAGAAATTTCCTGCATTGCCGCGCGAACCGCAAAAGGTTGACCGACCTGCCATTTATTTGTTACCTGCCGAGCAATTTTAACGATAGTTTCTCCGTAGGTTTGCATCCGCGCACCGTGAAAAGGAGGCATCAATAGCTTGCGTTGTCTCTGGTGGCGATCGCCCCTTAATAACAATAAAGAATTTTCTCCTACTAAAGGCTGTAAAAGTTTATTGCGATCGCTAGAATCAAATACTTCTGGAGGTGCGGTAAAAATTTCCTTAATTGCTTCTGGATGATAAAAATACACCGTAGGTGGTGAATTTTTCTGAGGGAGAGTAAAACAATCTTCATACTGGCTGGCAAACATTTCCAGCATTTGCAACGGACGAACGATAAATCTTAGCAGTCGCAGTTGCGGTAGCGGAAATACAAAGGAACGATTGGGACCTGGAGGTAGTTTTGCCATCATTAGCTTGCTCTCTTACTTGGCTCGAATCTCACTAAAATTTATGTTAGCGATTTTCTATAACCGCTCGTCGTGAAAGAAAATTTAGCCAGATCTAATCTCCGAGTTATTTAGTCAGAGTCGCTCGGACAATATATAGCAGGGAACAGGGAACAGTAAGCAGTCAAGTTTAACTACAAGCGCGATTGGGCGAAGCTCGGCGGCAGAGCCGATCGCGCTTTGAATCAAGAATTGTTCATCGTTAACTGCTCATTGTAGAAAGGTTAGGCATTTTAGTTTTAACTTCTTGCTCCGTCAGTCGCTGGAGCGACTCGCCATCGCGAAGCGATGTCGGCGAACTCCAGTTCGCGCTGAGGAAACCGAGTCTAACGACTTGCTTCGCAACCAGCGCAGGCGGTGCGCTTTTGCTTTTTGCCTTTTAACTTTTGCCTTTTGTCTTTTGCCTCTTGCCTTACAAAAACGAGAAGTAACTTAGGCGATCGAGTAATTCCGTAATAGAAAACTTAAACTATATATAGTTGTTATTTCATCAGATAAAGACGAATACAGGATGCAGATTAAAGCAACCACAACATCATTATTAGATTGGACTGGCGATCTCCTCGCCGTAGGAATTTTTGAGGGCGAAACCGAACTTGCAGGAGATCTGGCAAAATTAGACGATAAATTAGCAGGTATCGTTAAAGAATTAATTGCCGAAGAAGAATTTGAAGGCAAGGCGGGAAGTACGATAACGAGTCGCGTGGGCAATAAAAACCCCGTACGCAAAATTGCCTTAGTAGGTCTGGGCAAATTAGAAGATTTAAAGCTAGATAGTTGGCGCAGTGCCGCAGCCGCGATCGCTCGTCTGGCAGCTAAAGAAAAATCTCTTGGCATCAGTCTGCCAGTAGGTTCGGAGGCAGCAGATAAGATCGCTCAAGCAATGGCAGAAGCAATTGTTTTGGCACTACATCAAGATAATCGCTTTAAATCCGAGCCAGAAGACAAGCAAACCAAATTAGAAACTGTAGACTTAATTGGCTTAAACGGTCAAGATGGGGCAGTGGCTAAAGGCGAAACCATCGCCTCTGGGGTAATTTTAGCCAGAGAACTGGTAAATGCTCCTGCAAATGCGATCGACCCCGTAGCTATGGCAGAAACCGCTCAAAAGCTTGCCGAAGAATGCGGTTTGGCAATTGAAATTTTAGAAAGAGATGCTTGCGAACAATTCGAGCAGGGTATGGGAGCTTATTTAGGCGTTGCTCAAGCTTCCGACTTGCCACCCAAGTTTATTCACCTTACCTATAAACCAGACGGAACTCCTAAAAAGAAACTTGCCATCGTCGGTAAAAGCGTAACCTTCGATTCTGGCGGTTTAAATCTCAAAGTAAGCGGTAGCGGGATCGAAACCATGAAAATGGATATGGGTGGCGGTGCGGCTACTTTGGGAGCGGCAAAAGCGATCGCTCAACTAAAGCCAGATGTAGAAGTTCACTTTATCTGTGCCGCAGCCGAAAATATGATTAGCGGTCACGCTATGCATCCAGGCGATATTCTCAAAGCTTCTAACGGTAAGACTATCGAGGTAAATAATACCGATGCTGAAGGTCGCTTGACTCTTGCCGATGCTTTGGTCTTTGCTGAGAAACTAGAAGTCGATGCGATCGTCGATCTTGCTACTCTTACTGGTGCCTGTATTGTGGCTTTGGGTAACAATATTGCTGGTTTGTGGAGTACCGATGATTCTTTAGCAGAGCAAATCAAAACCGCAGCCGAGTCGGCAGGAGAAAAATTCTGGCAGTTGCCGATGGAAGAAAAATATTTTGAAGGCTTAAAGTCACAGATCGCAGATATGAAAAATACTGGACCTCGTGCTGGTGGTTCGATTACTGCGGCTTTATTTCTCAAACAGTTTATTAAAGACACACCTTGGGCGCATTTAGATATTGCTGGTCCCGTGTGGTCGGACAAGCCAGACGGCATCGACAATAAAGGCGCGACTGGTTTTCCTGTAAGAACTTTGGTTAACTGGGTTACTAGTTAGGTTTTTATGCAAAGCTGGAGGGGAAACTATTGTTTCCCTTTTGTCATAGCTTTGTCTATTTTGGGTTTAATAACTACCCCAAAATGTATACCAAAATACAAAAAAATTAGAAAGAAGTCTGCTAATTTTATTCTAAATGTCGCCAAGTCTATACTACGTAGGATTACAGTAAATAGATCGAGCGGCTTATTTTATCAGGTGTGAGGAAAAATGTTCAAACTATTACGTAACTTATTGCTAGTCAGTCCCGCGATCGCTGGTATCGCTCTTGGCTTGCAGGCTTCGGCTTCAGCGCAAACTACAGCTAACGATAGTCAAATTCTCGATGGTGTAAATCGCTATAGTCAAGAAGGTAGCGTAGATTCTGTCAATCAAGTAACCAACGTCAATCAACTTCGCGACGTACAGCCTACAGACTGGGCTTATGAAGCTTTACGCAGTTTGGTAGATCGCTACGGATGTATTGCTGGCTATCCCAACCAAACCTATCGCGGTAGTCAAGCTCTGACTCGCTACGAATTTGCTGCTGGTTTAAACTCTTGCTTGAATCAAATCGAGCGTTTGATTGCTTCTTCAGAAGCTGTTACCAGAGAAGATTTAGATACTATGAGTCGTCTGGCTCAAGAATTTGAAGCCGAACTCGCTACTTTGGGCGGACGTATCGATAACATCGAAAGCCGCACTGCTTTCTTAGAAGATAATCAGTTTTCTACTACCACCAAACTCGAAGCTGAAGTTGCATTTGGTGTTGCTCATGAATTTAACTTCGATAACCAAACTGTCTTTCAAGATCGGGTTCGTTTAGCTTTTGTCTCTAGTTTCACAGGTGAAGACGCACTCTATACTCGTATAGACGCATCTAATGCAGGTACTTTTGACGGTATCGATACTGGAGCTTTAACCTATCAAACTTCCGATAGCGGTAACGATGTCGTTCTGGGCTGGTTGGCTTACTACTTTCCCATCGGTGATAAAATTGATGTCTATTTACCTGCGGCATATCCTTTGTGGGTAGACTTTGTTCCCTCTCTCAGTCCCTATCTCGATTCTTTTACAGGTGCGACTGGTTCTCTCTCCAGCTTTGCCGAATCTAGCCCGATTTACAAAATTGGTTTGGGTTCTGGCGGCGGTTTGGGTATAAACTTTACTCCCACAGAATTTATAACCGTCAGCGGCGGATATTTCTCCGATACCTCTTTCGATCCAACTGATGGCAATGGTCTAGCTAATGGCGGATACTCGGCATTAGGACAGGTAACTGTTAGTTTACTCGACGATAAGTTACAGGTCGCTGGTACATACGCCAGAGGTTACTTTACCGATGAAAACCCCACTATCTTCGATTTAGGTGTTGGTACTACTGCTGGTATCAATCCCTTCGACGCTGCTACCGCCACTAATTCGTATGGTGTTGAAGCGGCATTCCAATTTAACGATCGCATTGCCTTTAATGCTTTTGGTGTCTATACCGACGCTAGCGAACTAGGTACCGATGACGAAGCAGATATTTGGTCTTATGGTGCTGGTGTTGCTTTCCCAGACTTTGGTAAAGAAGGTAACTTGGCTGCCATTTTTGCTGGTGCCGAACCTTATGGTGAAACTGATGACATTCCCCTTCACCTCGAAGGTTTTTACAAATATCAGCTTAATGACAACATTTCGGTAACTCCTGGGGTAATTTACATTCTTTCTCCCAACGGCGACAGTGATGAAGACGATGCTATTATCGGCGTATTGAGAACTACCTTTACTTTCTAAACTAGAAATTTTAGTTTTTATTTAGCTAGAAAAATCAGAATTCTTTACGAAGAATTCTGATTTTTTTTGGGCTTTATCGCTCTCGAAATTCAATTACATCATATTTAATAGTGACATCAAAATTGCCAAAAAAGTTTTGTCCTAAAAGACCTACTGTCAATGAAGAAGATACTACAACAGGAACATTTCTGGCGACTGAACCTGCTGCGGCGATGGATTTTACCTGACCTAGAGGAAGATAGACAAGTTCGTGACTGGGTGTTTGAACTGGTAAGCTTCCTAAAGGTTCAAAATTTAAAGCCCGTGCCATTTGTGGAGTCAAAACAGTCATACTAGCTCCCGTATCCAGCATCATTTCAAACACATATCGCTCGTTAAATTGGACTTCGATTACGGGAATGCCAGCATTTCTTCTAATAATTGGTATGGTGTATACTCTCGGTTCGTAAACTGTTGCCGAGTTAGTTTGCCTGCGGTTGGGAGATTTACCATTTCTACACAGATGACTTAAATCCAACGGCTTGCCGCTGGCATCCTGCATAAAGCAAGCAGACTCTTGAGCATTGGCTGTAGTAGAAGAACAATTAAAAATCAAAGATAATAATAGTAATTTAAATAAATTTTTCACAGTTTTAAAATAATTTTTTATAAAGCTTTTTAAAATTGCTTTAATATAAGAATTCCCTAAAACTGTAATTTAATTACAATTGAAATATAAATATTTAGTAAATCGGTTGCGATCGCCAGTAAAGCAGTACGTGAATTGGTTAGAACGAGTTAATTTATCTACTCGTAAATATTCATTAATGAACAGCGAACAATTTTTCATTTACTAGCCTTTAACTCAATAGTTAAAATTCATTGCTTATTACTCATTAATAATTGCTCATTAAATTGACTACAGATCGATTAATTTTCTCCTGTTCCCTATTCTCTAACTTCATAAAGAAAGGTGTACTTCACTTAAGCGAGAATTGCTATAAGTGCTAGAGGACAGTTGAAGAAAACAAAAATCCTTGTCCGTATTGACACTCCAAATTTTGTAGTAAAGACAGTTGATTTAAAGTCTCGATTCCTTCTGCCACTACATCTAATCCCAGGTTTTTGCCCAAATCGACAATTGCCCTTACAATCTCCAGGCTTTCAGACTCACAATCGATTTTGCTAATAAAAGAGCGATCGATTTTAATTAAGCTTACGGGAAAGCGATGCAAATAACTGAGAGAAGAATAACCCGTACCAAAATCATCTAAAGAAACGTTGATGCCAAACTCCCGTAACTCAACCAAAAAAGTTGCAGCCAAATCGGGATCGATCATCATTACGGTTTCAGTAATTTCTAGTCTTAAGTTATGAGGCGGCAAACCAGTTACTTTAATAATTTCTTTAATCCTGGCAATAAGATCGGACTGCAAAAATAGCTTGCTAGAGAGATTGACGCTAATTGATGCCGTTAGCGAAACCTGTTGGCTAGTTTGCCAGGCTTTCATTTGATAACAGGCTTGTTCTAATMCCCACCAGTCAATGGAAAAAATCAAGCCGCTTTCTTCGGCAATAGGAATAAATTCGGCAGGAGATACGCTTCCTCGTTGGGGATGATGCCAGCGTACCAAAGCTTCAAAACCAACAATGTTTTGTGTAACTAAGGAGACAATTGGTTGATAGTAAATAGTTAATTCGTTACGCTCGATCGCGCCTCTTAGCTCACTCTCTAGCTGCGAAGCCGCTAAGATTTTGTTACGGGTAATGGGATCGAAAATTTCATAACAGTTTCTACCTTTAGCTTTAGCCCGATACATCGCCATATCGGCATCGCGCATAATCTCTTCGTTACGCTGATAGCCAATTGAGCTTAACACGATGCCAATGCTGGTGCCTGTAAATATTTCTCGTCCTTCGATATTAAAAGGAATGTTTAACTGCTGATGAATTCTGCAAGCGACTTTTAAAGCTTCACTTTCACCTTGCAGACTCTCTAACAAAATTGCAAATTCGTCACCACCCAGACGAGCTACCGTGTCATTGGGACGCACCGAAGTCACCAATCTAGATGCTACGGCAGCCAATAGACGATCGCCAGTTAAATGACCGAGACTATCATTGACTACTTTAAAGCGATCGAGGTCTAATAATAATACTCCAAATAAATAATCTGGATTTCTTTTTACTCGTTCTACTGCATCGGTAAGACGTTCGCCAAACCAAACTCGATTGGCGAGATGAGTAAGAGAGTCGTAATATGCCTGACGATGCAATTTTTGAGCGAATATTTTTTGTTCGCTAACATCGCGAAACACTATCACCAAGCCCAGACAGTTTTGATTGTCTTCAATAGGAGTAATAGTATTTTCTATAGGAATTTCACGACCATCTTTATTTACTAATAAAGTATTTTTTGATAAGTGAAAGCTCTCACCAGAATTTAAAGTAGATTCGATAGAACTGCTAATAGGTTGACGGCTGGCTTCATCAATTAATTTAAAAACTTCGATTAATTTTTTGCCTTGTGCTTGCTGCAATGTCCATCCTAAAATACTTTCTGCCGCAGCATTTAGAGAAGTGATTTGACTATCTAAGTCGGTAGTAATTACCCCATCGCCAATACTATCGAGTACTGTAGACAGCCACTTTTGACTTTTTCTCACCTGTTTGTCCCGTTCGTGTTTGTAAAGAGCAATTTCAATCGTAATTTTTATTTCTTGTTCCTGAAAAGGTTTGAGAATATATCCGTAGGGTCGGCTTTTTTTAGCTCTTTTCAGAGTGTTAGTATCGGCATGAGCGGTAATGTACACTACAGGAATATCTAATTGTTGTGAAATTATGTTAGCTGCTGCGACTCCATCCATGTCTCCAATTAATCTAATATCCATCAAGATTAAATTTGGACGGATCTGCGCTGCTTTAGCAATAGCTAACTCGCCAGAGTCAGCTGTATCGGGAACGTTATATCCTAAAGCTTCGAGAATTACCTGTAAATCTTGAGCGACAATAGCTTCATCTTCTACCACTAACAAAGTATCGATCATATAAAACTAATATAAGCGGTTGTTGGAAAAATCTTAGCTTATTTTGGTCAAAATTTGCTCTTTAGATTAAATTTTGAATAATTATCAGGTGTTGGACAAAGTTATTTTATACTTCGTTCCGCCATCGGTAGTTACTTCAACTGTACCTCGAAGTTGGGCAATTAAACTTTTAACCAGTTTCAATCCTAATGTTTGGTTATTATTAAGGTTAAAATCTGTTGGAAGACCTTTACCATTATCGGCAATGGTTAATACGAGGTTATCGTTCTCGTTAACTGCAACTATAACTTTAATTTCGCCTCTATAGTTTGGTGCAAAAGCATGCTTGAGAGCATTAGTAATTAACTCATTGATAATTAAACCACAGGGAACTGCTGTATCAATATCTAACAAAAAGTCATGCCTAATTTCTGTGTTTAAAAAAATATCTTTTTTTACTAATAAATACGAGGGAAATATGGTACTAATTAGAGCTTTTAAATAATCAGAAAAATTAATTTGAGTAACATTTTCCGATTGATAGAGTTTTTCATGAATCAAGGCAATCGCTTGAATTTTATTTTTGAGTTCATTTAAATGAGTGACGGCGGAAGATTCTTTAAGCACATGGGTTTGAAGATTTATTAAACTGCTAATAATTTGTAAGTTGTTTTTTACCCGATGATGTATTTCTTGAATGCGAAGCTGTTTCTGTTTTAAACGTGCAGCTATTTTACGCTCTGTAATATCTTCTACTATATAAGAAAAATTGGCAAAATTAGAAGCTGTAGCGTTATTAAACTGCTCGTTGTTAAAATTAATGGGAGAAATATTGACTGAAATATACTTACTCTCTTGCTCTACTGAATGAATATATTCAAAATAAATCGGTTTGTTTTCACGTTGGCTTCGATAACAGCTATCTAGCCAGCGATCGACTATTTCTGCATCGGCTATATGCTTCCTCAACGAACTACCAATAAATTTCTGTCGTTCCAAACCAAAAAAGTGTGCTGCAGCAGTATTACCTGAAATGTGTATTAGATCTTTATTGTTACCGATTAACTCTACGACTCCCATAGCGGAGCTATTGCTATTATAAAAGCTGCGAATAATTGAATCATATTGTCGCACCTCTCTTTCCGCCTGTTTGCGATCGCTAATGTCTAAAGCCACGCAAGTAAGACCTACTAAATTTTGCTCTTTATTCCACAATGGTTCGACAGCTAAATCGTAGTGAAATGTTCGATCGTCAATAACCAGAAATATTTCTTTTCTAGTACCGACTTTAGCGTCTAAAACTTTTTTCTTAATAGTTGCCAGAGTGCGAGCGTTTTCGATTGAAAAAGCTTCTGTTTCTGACTTGCCTATCAATTGCTCGCTCTGATATTTGGCAAAAGCATTGTACATCCAGGTATAGCGCAGTTTGGTATCTTGAGTGTAAACGGCAATTGGCGAGTTTTTGAGCGTAATTCTAAACAGTTCTTCGCTTTGCCGCAATGCTTCCTGAGTTTTGACAAGATCGCTAATGTCTCTGCCTACAGATTGAATTTCAGCTAACTCGTTGCGCTCGTTGAATATAGCGCGATAAACCCACTGCATCCAACGTATTTCTTCGTCAGTCGCGGTTCTAAATTCTACCTTGCCTACAGGATTTTGAGGAGTTAAAGATTGCAAAACTCGTTCGACTTTGGATTCGTCTTCAGGTAAAGCAACACTCTGCGCTACCTTACCGACAACTTCTTCTTTCTGGCGTTGAAAATAGTGGCAATAAGCCTGATTGACAAAAGTTATTACTCCATTGCGTTCAAATCTAACAATTAGTTCGGTTTGATCTTCTACGACCAAGCGATAGCGTTCTTCGCTTTGACGCAACTGTTTTTCTGCATGTTTGCGGCTGGTAATGTCCTGCATCTGAGCGATAAAATATTTTGGATTTCCCACCTCATCTTTGGCTAAAGCGACATCGAGCAAAATCCAAACTGCCCGACCCGATTTGTGAATATAGCGCTTCTCCAGTTGATAGCTGTTAATTTCATTTGCCAATACTTGTCGGACAAATTCTAAATCAATGTCAAGATCTTCTGGATGAGTAATATCCTGAAACTTTAGCTGTATCAGTTCGGCTTCACTATAACCAATAAGTTTGCATAGAGCGGGATTGACTTTAAAAAATCGTCCTTTTGTAGTCACTAAAGCCTTGCCAATCGCAGCAAATTCAAAAGCCCAACGTAACCGTTCTTCGTTTTCTTTGAGTTCTTGAGATAACAGTTGTCGCTGCTTATCGATCGCATTTAATTTCCAAGCGAGTTTCCACACTAAAATACTCAAAATCGCAATTTCTAGTATTATTCTTAGGACAATTCTTTGTTCTAGAGCGATAACATTGCCTTTCAAAGCCCACCCGAAAAACCAGGCTAAAAGTAGGGGTATTATCATCACTAATGGCATTAGCCAACGCGCTACCATGCCCCCGGCGCTATTTTCAGAGATAACGCTCATCCAGCCCTTATCGGCACGAGTTCCTAATAAAGCCAAGGCTGATAAAATAAAGCCTAAAGCGGTGTGAATCGCCATTCCCGTACCAGAATTAACGCCATAAAAAAAAGTAAGATCGTATATGTGACCTAGGATGGCAGTCAGAGAAATCGCCGCGATCGCTACTGCCAAAAACTGAGCGGTAAGATAGTTTTGTAAAGTTAAAAATAAAATCGCCCCATTAAACCAAAAAAAACATAAAGCTGTATTTGGAGACATTCGCCCTCGGACAACTGCATCTACTGCATTGGCATCTACCCTGAAGGAAAGCAAATCCGTACCCAAATCTAGCTGAAAGCCATATTCGATCAGAGTCAAACAAGTAAATAAAATAACCAGAATCGGTAAAAGATACAAGCAATAAGTGACTAATAGGCAAATTCGACGTAGATTTTGATGCGTCGCTTTGGTTTGGCGATAATGCCACAGCAGCAGAGTCATTCCTGCCAAAATAAAGCCAAGAGCGGTACTTATTTTCATAGTTACCTGTCCTGGAAAAATACTTGTTAGTGCTGCTATCTCAAAGCACCAACCAAAGATAACCACACCGCCCAAACAAATAACTAGAATTGACAACATTACCGAAATCGAGCGCAATCTGAGACTAATTTGGGTTGACTGTGGCTCTAACGAGAAACCAATATTGTTTGTCATTTTAATTTTTAAAAGAAATTATTCAGCGGGCGATCGGACGCAAAAGTCGCTCACAGATCTAGATAATGGTTAATAAAAACACTTGGAGCGATATATATTGAGAATAATATTTTGATTTAAGTACTTAAATTAAAATATCTTTAAATTAAATTATTATTTGTTGACAAAAGAGGATTTTTCTAGGCTCGATCGTGAATAAACAAAGCCTGAATGGTATATAGCAATTCTCATACTCGTGAGGTCAAAATCTAGACTTAAAACAGATCGTTCAATTCTTAAAGCCTAGAGCTTAGAGCCTAAAGCCTCACTAATACAAGGAGTACCTCATGTGACCGAGAAGTGCTATATAAGCTTTTTTTGAATTAATACAAATATATTAAAGACAGAAACTAATTCTGGTAAGCAAATATAAATAAAATTTGTCAACTCTTATCATTTTTCTAACAATTAAGCTAGAATTCGCCAGAACCTGCTTAAAAAAATTGAGAAATTCAATTATGTCTGCACTTCCTCAGCCAAAACCTCCCGTCGAATCATTTCCCCATCGTCGAGCAACTCAGTATCGGCAAACATTTGTCAACCGCGATCGGAAAACGGCAACTACCCCTACTACTAAATTAATCGAGGCAAAACCTGCCAGGCTTAGGCTACTAATGAAAATCCAACAAGGTTCTTTTGGACTAGCTCTCGCATCAATGGCAAGTAGTGTAGGACTGTATTTGGCAACTGTAAGTATTCCCCAGGTTTGGAGTCAGGAATACCAGTATTTAGAGACTTTGCAGCGTCAAGAGCGACAGTTGACCGAAATCAACGAAACTCTTAAATATCAAATGGCAAGACAAGCCGAACGCAACAACAGCGGCATAACTACGTTTGAAGAAGATAGTGCGGTTTTTGTCACTCCTGCGGAAGTAAAGCCAAAACCTATAAAAAGTTCCAGTCGCGATCGCCGTCAAGAAGTTGCTTTTAAATATGCCGCTCCTGGCTATTAAAATTTAGAAAATAGATGCCGTCTGTTGACCGTACCGATGATAGATGCGATTGAAAGGCAGGTTGTCTGCATTTTCTAGTAAAGAGAATAGATCGGGCGGTCATAAGACAAGCTAGGCGCGATCGAATGTTGTTAGCTCTATTTTTATTAACTTAGCGATGAGAAACCTCAGAACGGAGCGACTTCAAGCTTCAAATCGACAGCGATTTACTACCAAATCTGGCAATTATGTTTTTCGAGCGATTTTAGTTTGGGGAATTTTAGTTTTAGGAACCTTGGCACTAGCAGCAAGGCTATTTTATCTGCAAGTTGTCGATCCCGTGATTACTTACGAACAAGCACCAGATGGTAAATCTCTGACTCAAATTGCTAACGATCAGCAGACAACGAAACTAGATGTATATATTCCGCGTCGCCAAATTGTCGATCGCGCCAACAATGTTTTAGCTACCGACAGCCTTACCTATACTCTTTACGTTCATCCCTATCTATTTAAAAGGAATTCTATCGACGTACCAGCAACAGAAATCGCCAAGGAATTAGCTGCCATTTTAGAAGATCGAACACCCGCCGAACTAGAAAAAATCTTTAGCAAACAAAAATGGGGAATTCAACTAGCAGAGAATTTGCCCGAAACCAAGAAAGCTAAAATTATTGCTCTACAAATTGACGGCTTGGATTTGAGACAGCAGTATTCTCGTTTTTATCCCCATCAGGAAATGGCTGCCGAAGTAACAGGCTATGTCAATCGCGATAGTACCCGTAGTCCCCAGGCAGGAGTAGAATTTACTCAACAACAGTTGTTAGAACGACCTCCAGTTCAGTGGCAGATGAAGCGCAGCTATAGCAATAACGAACTGGTGTTTCATCCAGGGGATTTGGGGCGAACCCAAAAGTTATTTAATTTTGACGATCTCAGACTTCAGCTAACTATCGATCTCCGTTTACAGCAGATGGCTCGACATGCCTTAAAGCAGCAAATGGAGAAATATAAAGCAAAAAGAGGCGCGGTAATCGTCATGGATGTTAGAAACGGTGCGATTTCTGCCCTGGTATCAGAACCGACTTACGATCCTAATAAATATTTTGAAAATTACGACCTCGGACTATTTAAAAACTGGGCAATTACCGATCTTTACGAACCAGGTTCTACATTCAAACCAATTAACCTCGCTTTGGCATTAGATGCAGGGGTAGTTACACCCCACGATACTGTAGATGATACTGGCAAAATAAAAATTAAAGATGCAACCGTTAGTAATCACGACTATGCTACAGACGGAGCCAGGGGCAACATCAGCCTAGCGGAAATTTTGCAGCACTCTAGCAACGTGGGCATGATTAAAGTGATGAGTCGTCTCAATCCTGCCAAGTATTATCATCTATTGCAAAAGCTCGGTATTGAAGACAATTTAGAGTTTGATATTCCAGGCTACACTCCAGGCAGACTCAAAGATGAAGTAGAATTTACCGTTAGAGCGATCGAACCCGCAACGGCGGCTTTCGGTCAGGGTTTTTCCCTAACTCCTTTAAAGTTAATTCAGCTACATGCCGCGCTGGCAAATCAGGGAAAATTGGTCATTCCTCATGTAGTTAGAGGGTTAGCCGACTATAATGGCTTTTTACATTATTCTCTGCCTACTCATAGCGAACCAGTTTTTACTCCTAAAACCGCTCGTGCTGTTTTGCAGATGATGGAACAGGTAGTTGAAAAAGGTAGCGGTTATGCTGCTAAAATTCCTGGTTATCGCATTGCAGGTAAAACAGGAACATCGCAAAAAGCCAATACTGAGGGTGGTTATGATGAAAGCGCGAAAATAACAAGCTTTGTAGCAACTTTTCCCGCCGAATCTCCTCGTTATGCAGTTTTAGCAGTCGTAGATGAGCCTCAAGGCGAATATACTTTTGGTTCTACCGTCGCCGCTCCCATTGTCGGCTCGGTCATTGAAAGTATTATCAATATAGAAGGTATTCCACCTAGTACCGCTACGCGAAAGTAGCAAGTAGCAAGTAGCGAGTAACAAGTTTCTACTCTTGCCTCTTGCCTCTTGCCTGTTACCCGTTACCCGTTACCCGTTACCCGTTCCCTAAATTACTTTTAATTTTTAACTTTTGATTTCCGCGTAGCGATACTAGTGACAGCGATCGCACAAACCAAAGAATTCTAAAGTGTGATAGTAAACCTTAAACTGATGGGATGCTTCTAGACGATCTTCTAATTCGTGTACGGGACATTCATCAATAGGAACTGAAACCCCGCAGTTGACACAGGTAAGATGGTGGCGATCGCTCCTTACAGGGCTATAAACCGATTCGCCATTAGATAGAGTACGCACCTGAACTTCTCCCTGTAGTTTGAGAGCTTCAAGTGAACGGTAGACCGTAGCCAGTCCCATATTCTGTTTGCGATTGCGTAATTCGATATAGAGGTCTTGAGCCGAAATAGAGCGTTTTAGATTTTGCAGGATGTTAATAATTCGCTCCTGAGATCGGGTGCGTTGCGCTTTCATGATTGGTGTTGGATAACGAGCCTGACTCTATATTACAAGGTCGGGCTATTGCATTTGAAAGGTCAATTACGATCGCCAACAAAACTTGGTTTAGGCGATCGCGCTTTAAGAGACAGCAATTTTATAATTGTCTTCCAAACGCTTAATAAAAGTTAGCAAGTATTCAAAAGCTACAGCTTTTCTGGTAAATCTACCTTATTAAGAAAAATTTGGATATCTATAAACTATGGCTGACTATAAATACATCCTAGCCCTAGATCTAGGCACTACAGGAAATCGAGCAATTTTATTCGACAAACAGGGAAATATAGTCGGTCAGGTTTATAAAGAATTAACCCAACATTATCCTCAGCCTGGATGGTTAGAACACGATGCCGCTGAAATTTGGCGAGATACTCATAGCTGTATACAAAAAGTTATAGACGAGCAGCAAGCTAAGGTTGCAGAGATTGCCGCTATTGGTTTGACGGTTCAAAGAGAAACCTGTGTGCTGTGGGATAAAACTACAGGAGAACCTTTACATAAGGCTATTGTCTGGCAAGATCGTCGCACTGCTGCGATGTGTAATAAGCTGCGAGATATGGGAAAAGCCGAGGAAATCCAGCAGAAGACGGGTTTAGTATTGGATGCTTATTTTTCTGCTACTAAAATCGCCTGGTTAATCGATAAAGTCAAACAAGACCAACCCGATACTAATTGGGACAATGTTTTAGCGGGTACAATAGACAGTTGGGCTTTATGGAATCTTACTGGCAGACAGGTTCACGCGACCGATATCAGTAATGCCAGTCGCACGATGTTAATGAATTTAGCAACGGGAAACTGGGATGATTCTCTACTCGATCTTTTTAATATTCCTCGTAACATCATGCCCGAAATTATGCCGAGTATGGGAGTATTTGGCAACAGCGATCGCGAAGTTTTGGGAGCGGAAATTCCTATTGCAGGGATATTTGGCGATCAACAGGCATCTTTATTCGCTCATGGTTGCGATCGCCCAGGTTTACTTAAATGTACCTACGGTACGGGCTGCTTCTTGGTAGCGCAAACGGGAACGGAAGTAACGCGATCGCACGAACGGCTTCTTTCTACCGTTGCCTGGAGTACGGACAAACAGACTAACTACGCTTTGGAAGGGGCAATTTTTACTACGGGTGCTTCTATCCAGTGGTTGCGCGACGGCTTAAAGTTAATCGACTCTGCTGCCGATACCGAACCTATGTCTTTACAAGTTGCCGATACCGACGGAGTTTACTTCGTTCCTGCCTTAAGTGGCTTGGGTGCGCCTCATTGGGATATGAACGCTCGCGGTGCTTTTTTTGGTATTACGGGGGGAGTTAAGCGCGAACACATGGTTAGGGCAGTTTTAGAAGCGATCGCCTATCAGGTAAAAGAAGTTGTGGATGCAGCCAATAAAGATAGCGACAAACCAATTTCTCTACTAAAAGTAGATGGTGGCGCGACTAAAAATAACTTTTTAATGCAGTTTCAAGCCGATGCTTTAGGCGTTCCTGTAGAACGTCCCGTTATTCTCGATGCTACCGCTCAAGGTGCAGCTTTTGGTGCGGGTTTAGCCGTTGGTTTTTACGATGATTACCAAAGTTTAATCGATAATCGCCAAATAGAGCGCGTGTTTGAACCAGGAGAAGGACAGGAACAGGCACAAGCTAATTTTGCCATGTGGTCTAAAGCAGTAGAGCGAGCTAAAAATTGGATAGAATAAAACACCCCGTAGGGATAAGGCAATGCCCGTTGGTGATAAGTTAAGGGACTACGTTGTTTGTCAACTGGTTTTGAGTAGCAAGTAGCAATATAGAAATTAAAGACAATAAACTAATTATTTAGTTCGTTTTCTCAATTGAATATGTAAAGCGCGATCGCCTTTTAGTATCACAAGATAAAATTCGCTTAAACAATTTGTCCTAAAATCGAAATTGAGTACCGCTCAACGGCACGCACCCGAATTCACTTCGGGCGACCCATTGAGTTTTAAAAAGTAATATTAATTTAATTATGGAAATGCGATCGCTCGGGCGCTCAGACGTTAAAATCACCCCAATTTTAATGGGTACTTGGCAGGCAGGAAAAAGAATGTGGGCGGGCATCGAAGACGAAGATAGCATCAAAACTATTCGCGCTGCCTATGAAGCAGGAATAACCACTATCGATACGGCAGAAGTATATGGCAACGGACATTCAGAACAAATTATCGCTAAAGCTGTAGGCGATGTAAGAGATAAACTGGTTTATGCCTCTAAAGTTTTTGCCAGTCATCTCAAATACGATGAAGTTATTGCTGCTTGCGATCGCTCTTTAAAAAATCTCGCTACAGACTATATCGATTTATATCAAATACACTGGCCCAGTGGTGCTTTTAATACGGAAGACGTACCTATAGAAGAAACTATGAAGGCTTTAAACCAGCTTAAGGAAGAGGGGAAAATTAGAGCGATCGGCGTATCTAATTTCTCTCGCGTTCAATTAGAAGAAGCCTCGCAATACGGCAGAATTGATAGCTTGCAACCGCCTTATTCTCTTTTCTGGCGTAAAGTCGAACAGGATGCCGTACCATACTGTATTGAAAACGATATTTCAATCCTGGCATATTCTTCCCTGGCACAAGGTTTACTTACTGGTAAATTTGGCAAAGACCATAAGTTCGCTGAAGGAGATCATCGCGCCGACAATACCCTCTTTCAAGGCGATAACTATCAACACGCTCAAACTGCACTACAGCAACTTCAGCCCATTGCCGAGCGCTATAACTGCACACTAGCTCAGTTATCTTTAGCATGGTTAATTGCCCAACCTCAAACTAATGCGATCGCTGGTGCGCGTCATGCCAGTCAAGCTACAGACAATGCTAAAGCGGCTGAAGTAGAGCTTAGTGAAGCAGATCTTCGAGAAATTGACCAAATTGGCAGACAGGTAACAGATTATCTGGACGACAATCCTGTAATGTGGGACTGGTAAATATTTAAAGCGATTTTCTTGCTTCAATATCCTGTTTACCGTCTAAAAGTTAGTTGGCAGTAAATTCAAGCAGTGAAATATTTTTTTCTATCAGATGGTTGGACTTATAGGCGAGTCTGGGAGTTTGGCGGACTTTGGGATCGCTCTAGCTGGAGACGCAAACCGCAAATCGAGCGTCTTAACTGTGGCATTTTAGAACGACAAGAGTCTCTGTGGCTCTATCAGGTTGAAGATGCCGTAATCACGATTGAAGTTTGTCCTTTAAACGAAGCTGGAAATTCAAACATTGGGCAGGTAGTTTTAAAACGTTTGATTGGTGCCGAACAGGTAATTGAAATTTTGACCCGCTCTGAATTAGTTTTTAACTCCCAATCTAAACTCAATAAAAATTAATATTTTGTAACAAAACTTGACTTTAGGCTGTCATGAAGTTTCTAACTCTTGCAATGGGTTCTAACAATAGTTACACTTCTTTAAATAAATAGGAATTTCGAGACATACCTCGAATCATCCTTATTTAGTAATTGTTACTGTCAAATATTTTTCCATCGGGACGAGAAATTGAGACAATAAATACAAATAAAAAATAACAGTCGTAACTGACAAATTATTATTTCACAAGGAGGAGCGTAGTCAATGGGACTACCTTGGTATCGAGTTCATACAGTCGTCTTGAACGATCCTGGACGACTAATATCAGTACACTTAATGCACACCGCTTTAGTAGCAGGATGGGCAGGTTCGATGGCTCTTTTCGAGCTAGCAGTTTTCGATCCCAGCGATCCCGTACTCAACCCTATGTGGCGGCAAGGTATGTACGTACTACCTTTTATGGCACGTTTGGGTGTAGAAGGATCTTGGGGCGGGTGGAGCGTTACAGGAGAAACTGGCGTGAACCCTGGCTTTTGGTCTTTTGAAGGTGTAGCGATCGCTCACATCGTTTTATCTGGTTTACTGTTTTTAGCTGCCGTATGGCACTGGGTATATTGGGATTTAGAGCTATTTGTTGACGAACGTACGGGTCAACCAGCTTTAGATTTACCAAAAATGTTCGGCATTCACTTACTGTTATCCGGCATACTCTGCTTCGGCTTTGGTGCTTTCCATCTTACTGGTCTTTGGGGACCTGGAATGTGGGTATCAGATCCCTATGGCTTGACGGGACACGTAGAAGCTGTCGCCCCAGAGTGGGGACCTGCGGGTTTCAATCCGTTTAATCCAGGAGGAGTAGTAGCCCACCATATCGCCGCAGGAATTGTCGGTATTATCGCTGGCTTGTTTCACCTCAGCGTTCGACCTCCCGAAAGACTGTATCGCGCTCTGCGGATGGGTAACATCGAAACCGTACTTTCTAGCAGTATTGCTGCCGTATTTTTTGCGGCTTTCGTGGTAACTGGAACTATGTGGTACGGCAGTGCGACTACTCCTATAGAGTTGTTCGGACCAACCCGCTATCAGTGGGATCAAGGCTATTTCAATCAAGAAATTCAGCGTCGAGTCGGAGCCGATATGGCAGATGGGGCTTCTCGTTCGGAAGCGTGGTTGAAAATTCCCGAAAAATTAGCTTTTTACGACTATGTCGGTAATAACCCTGCTAAAGGTGGTTTGTTCCGTACTGGCGCGATGAATAGCGGTGATGGAGTTGCCCAACAGTGGCTGGGACATCCAGTATTTACTGACAGAGAAGGAAGAGAGTTAACCGTACGTCGGATACCTAATTTCTTTGAAACTTTCCCTGTAGTGTTAACTGATTCTGAAGGTGTTGTTAGAGCCGATATTCCCTTCCGTCGTGCAGAATCAAAACTCAGCGTCGAGCAAAGTGGGGTTAACGTATCCTTCTATGGTGGTGCTTTAGATGGACAAAGCTTTGACGATCCTCCAAGCGTTAAGAAGTATGCCCGCCGCGCTCAATTAGGAGAGCCGTTTAGTTTTGATGCCGAAGCTTTTGATGCTGACGGTGTATTCCGCACCAGTCCTAGAGGTTGGTTTACTTTCGGTCATGCTTGTTTTGCTCTGCTATTCTTTTTCGGTCACATTTGGCATGGATCTCGGACTCTTTACCGAGATGTATTTGCTGGAGTCGATCCAGAGTTAGAAGAAGAACAAGTAGAATGGGGCTTCTATCAAAAAGTTGGTGACAAATCTACTCGTCGTCAGCAACAACAGCAAGCTTAACAATTTGCATTGTTTATGGAGGTAAGGCGGTTTTGCCGTTTTTGCCTCCAGTTTCAAGTTAGTAAAAATGCCTAAAAGCATACCAACAAAAATTTTGTTGATAAACTAAGAATAGAAGTTGAGAGATTAATTATGGAAAGTGTTGCTTACATTCTAATTCTAGCTATGGCTCTAGCCGTGCTATTTTTTGCGATCGCATTTCGCGAACCACCCCGTATTGAAAAGTAATAACCTTTAAAGTTAACTAGTTAATAAGTTAATTTTTGTGTACTTCTGAGCCGTTAACAATCCCAAAGTGTTTGTTCTCACAATAGGATGGTGTAAGCGGCTCGGATTGTTGTTTTCAATAATCTGCAATTTGTTTTTTATGAAGACATTATTATAGTCAGCATTTCTAGCATTAGTTAAATTCATGCACTGCCCATCTTGCCAGCATACAGAAAGCCGAGTCTTAGAGTCTCGCTCTACAGAAAGCGGACAAAGTATTCGTCGCCGAAGGGAATGTCTAAAATGTAAGCATCGCTTCACTACTTACGAAAGGATAGAATTTATTCCCATTGCCGTAATTAAAAGGGATGGCAGTCGCGAATCTTTCGATCGCTCTAAACTGCTTAGAGGCATTATTAGAGCTTGCGAAAAAACTGAAATATCCAATCAAAAAATTCAGGCGATAGTAGAAGAAATAGAAGCAAGACTACAGCAAAATCTCAAACGAGAATTTACCAGTGCTGAGGTAGGAGAACTAGTATTAGAACATTTACGCCAGGAAAGCGAAGTTGCTTATGTTCGCTTTGCTTCAGTGTACCGCAATTTTCAAGGAATCAAAGATTTTGTCGAAACTTTAGAGCATTTACAGCACGAAAATTCTCAATCTTCACCTATTAGTATTGACGATTGGCAAGAAAAATCTACTTCTTCAACGGCAGATTGTCTTTCTTCAAGCTAAAAATAAATAAATAATCTATTATTAAGGTGTCGTTCTGTGACTTAATAATCTTAAGGTTTGAGATTGAGCTATAGCGATGGCAATTTTGACTCAAAAATTCTCAGTCAACGGCTAGTAATGCTTTACTCTACTTGAGGTAAAAAGCTTGTAAAAGTCAAAGATTCGAGTGTTTTAAGTTATCAGAAAGCTAGAAAAATAAGTCGAAAAAATATCTTCGAGCTAGTTTTTTAGTAAAAAAAGTCAAATTTGTTTAAACAATAGCAACTACAAACCCAATTAGAAGTTACAATACTTTAATGCAATATTGCTATCAGGCAAAAAATCTTGGCAACTTAGCAGTTTTCTGACTATGTTTGAGTCGGTAAAGACTGGCTTGTGGAAGGGGCAAAGAATGTAGGTGTAGGCTGCATGACAATCAGAGCGCACGATTATTAAATGCTATTACCAGCATGGTGCGACCGTCAGTGGGTATACATCAAGCAGGAGGCACATTAAACCAAGGAGATAGAAAAATACAACAAGGAAACTTAACCCAAATGGTCAATCAGCAAGAAAATAATAACAACAATATTGGTTTTACTCATGAAGATTTCGCCGCTCTTTTAGATCGATACGATTATCATTTCAGTCCAGGGGACATTGTAGCGGGAACGGTATTTAGCATGGAACCAAGAGGTGCGTTGATTGACATTGGTGCAAAAACAGCAGCTTACATCCCCATTCAAGAGATGTCTATCAATCGGGTAGATAATCCCGATGAAGTACTTCAATCGAATGAAACTAGAGAATTTTTTATCTTAACTGACGAAAACGAAGATGGGCAGTTAACTCTTTCAATTCGTCGTATTGAGTATATGCGAGCTTGGGAAAGAGTCAGACAATTGCAGCAGGAAGATGCTACAGTACGCTCCAATGTCTTTGCTACCAATCGCGGTGGTGCATTGGTAAGAATTGAAGGCTTACGCGGCTTTATTCCCGGTTCTCATATCAGTGCTAAAGAAGCTAAAGAAGATTTGGTAGGCGAAGATTTGCCGCTCAAGTTTCTAGAAGTAGATGAAGAGCGAAATCGCTTGGTATTGAGCCATCGTCGAGCGTTAGTAGAACGCAAGATGAACGGCTTAGAAGTCGGTCAAGTTGTGAGAGGTTCGGTAAGAGGTATCAAACCTTATGGCGCATTTATTGATATTGGCGGCGTGAGCGGATTACTACACATTTCGGAGATCTCGCACGATCATATCGATACACCTCATAGCGTCTTTGGGGTAAACGACGAATTAAAAGTAATGATTATCGATCTCGATGCCGAACGAGGACGGATTTCGCTCTCTACCAAACAGCTAGAGCCAGAACCAGGTGATATGCTTAAAAACCGCGACTTAGTTTTTGAAAAAGCTGAAGAGATGGCAGAAAAATATCGCCAAAAACTCTTGGCTGAAGCTGAAGGAATAACTGTAGAAGAATTAAATGCAGCCGAATCAGCCAGTGAAGATGTAGTTGAAGCTAGCAGTAGCGACGAGGCTGAAGATTCTGAAGGTGAAATGGTAGGAGCTAGCGTCGAAGAATAAATAGCAACCGCTAGTACCAAATTTTGGGTTTAAACAAACGGTTACAGATTGCTTCGCTGTCAAGGGACAGAGTAATCTGTGACTATTAAATTCCTGTAGTTTATTGGGGAGAATATCGATAATTTGGCAACAATTGTCTGTAAAGGCACGATTTTTAATAAAATTGAAGCCATTATTTTTGATAAAGACGGAACTTTAGAAAATTCCCAATTTTTTTTAACCAAATTAGCGCAGGTTAGAATCGACGAAATTGAGGCGCGAATACCAGGTATGGCATCAGAACTTACTAAGGTATTTGGTATTAAACACAATGCCCTCGATCCCGCAGGTTTGACGGCAGTAGGAAGTCGTCAAGAAAATGAACTGGCAACCGCAGCTTGTATCGTTAAAACAGGCTGTGGATGGTTTACCGCCAAGCAGATTGTTAATGAAGCTTTTGTCGCTGCCTCCCAACTTGTAGTTAGAGATGCAAATACTTCTCCTTTGTTTGTTGGCTGTTTGCCAGTGCTGAAAACTTTGGCACAGGCAAAAGTTAAGTTGGGAATTCTCTCTGCTGATTCTACAGCAGGTGTACGAAATTTTATCGAGCGATCGCACCTGAGCGAGTATATCGAACTAGCAATGGGTGTAGATGATGAGATTAATAAACCAGATCCCAGACTATTTGTTAGAGCTTGTCAAGCTATGTCAGTAAATCCTCATAGCACTTTGATGGTGGGAGATTCTCTGGGAGATATAGCTATGGCAACGGCAGCTAAAGCCGCAGGAACCATTGGTATTAGCTGGGACAATAATACTGTTTTAACTGCTGCAAATGTTACTATCTCAAATTTATCAGAAATACAAATTTTGAATTCTTCAAACTAGATCGGGTATCATATATCCTTAATTAAAGATACTAGTTACAATTATTGTTTATCGAGGGCTAAATACCATTGTCTCGCCGTTATTTATTTACCTCCGAGTCCGTTACCGAAGGGCATCCAGATAAAATTTGCGATCAAATTTCTGACTCTATATTAGATGCGCTATTAACTCAAGATCCTCTTAGCCGCGTTGCTGCCGAAGTAGTAGTTAATACAGGTTTAGTTTTAGTAACTGGAGAAATTACTTCCAAGGCGCAAGTAAATTACGTCGATTTGGTCAGAAAAAAAATTGCCGAAATCGGTTACGTTCATGCTGAAAATGGTTTCTCAGCCGATAGTTGCTCGGTTCTAGTTGCTTTAGACGAACAATCTTCCGATATTGCTCAGGGAGTAACTGAAGCTCAAGAACAGAGAGCTAAACTTAGCGATGACGAACTAGACCGAATAGGTGCGGGAGATCAAGGCATTATGTTTGGCTTTGCCTGTAACGAAACTCCAGAACTCATGCCCATGCCTATTAGTCTGGCACATCGTATGTCTCGTCAACTGACAACGGTAAGAAAAGAACAATTATCTTATCTACGTCCTGACGGCAAAACTCAGGTTTCCGTACGCTACGAAGATGGCAAACCAACTGGCATCGATACTATTTTAATTTCTACGCAACACACAGAAACGATTGGCGACTGTAGCGACGACACAGAAGTACAGAAAAAGATCAAAGAAGATCTTTGGGAAACTGTAGTTAGTCCAGTTTTTGCTGACCTAGAAATAAAACCAGACGACAATACTCGTTTTCTGGTAAATCCTACAGGCAAATTTGTCATCGGTGGACCTCAAGGAGATTCGGGTTTGACGGGAAGAAAAATTATTGTCGATACTTATGGTGGCTATTCTCGTCATGGCGGTGGAGCTTTTTCTGGTAAAGACCCGACCAAAGTTGACCGTAGTGCTTCTTATGCCTGCCGTTATGTAGCTAACAATATTGTCGCCGCAGGTTTGGCAGATAAATGTGAAGTACAGGTTAGCTATGCAATTGGCGTAGCCAGACCGACGAGCATCTTTATAGAAACTTTTGGCACCGCCAAAATCGAAGAAGAAAAACTCTTACAGATAGTTCGAGAACATTTTGAATTGCGCCCTGCTGGTATCATTCAGACTCTTAATTTGAGAAATCTACCTCAAGAAAACAATGGTTGTTTTTATCAAAACGTGGCGGCATACGGACATTTTGGCAGAATCGATTTAGATTTGCCTTGGGAAAAAACCGACAAAGCCGCACAATTAAAAGAATATTTGTTATCTAGTAGTGCAGTTTGAGCGTTCACAATCTTAAGCTTTGAGCTTAATTTAAAGTCTAAAAAAGAATGCTACATATTAGGGATTGGGAATTAGGGATTAGGGATCGGGGATTAGGAACTTTCGCCCAATCCCCAGTTCCCAGTCCCCAGTCACCAGTTCTTATTTCCCAGTCACCAATCCCCAGTCCCAAGCCTTATCCTTTTGTAGCAAACATTTATGTATTTCATATTAGTTGTGTTTGAAGTACAAACGATATTTAAAACAAGAGGATTTATGTCAGGAAACGTAAATCTTCTTGTTTTTTTTAATATTACAATCAAAGTAAAGCGACTATTTCTGAACTAAATCTAATGTTGGTGTAGATTCAGTTGCCACTTTTTTAGCGAAAGTCAATCGATCGCCGACGCGATCTACTAAAATTGTATCCCCGCGAGTAAAAGTATTTTCCAGAATTTTGGTAGCAATGGGGTTTTGCAGTTCGCGCTGAATTGCCCGCTTGAGAGGTCGCGCACCATAAGCAGGATCGTAGCCAGCTTCGACAATATATTCTTTAGCACTAGCAGATAATTCGATCGCAATTTTTTGTTCTTCTAGCAACTTCTCAATATGACGAATCTGAATGCTGACAATTTGCCTTAGTTCTTCGCGCTTCAAACTATGGAAGATAATCAGGTCGTCGATGCGGTTGAGAAACTCTGGTCGAAAGTGTTTTCTTAATGCTTGAGTTACCTGCTTGTGAATTTGTTCGTACTGGCGATCGTCATCTCCTGTAAAGTTAAGAATATGTTCGCTACCTACATTGCTGGTCATTACAATGATGGCGTTGCGAAAGTCTACCACTCGACCTTGGGAATCGGTAATTCTGCCATCGTCCAGCACCTGCAAGAGGATATTAAATACATCTTTATGAGCTTTTTCTACTTCATCTAACAGTATTACCGAATAAGGACGACGGCGCACTGCTTCTGATAGCTGTCCTCCCTCTTCATAACCGACATATCCAGGAGGCGCTCCCACCAAACGGGATACGGCGTGTTTCTCCATATATTCCGACATATCGATTCGCACCATCGCATCTTCGCTATCAAACAGCAATGCTGCTAAAGCTCTAGCTAGTTCGGTCTTACCTACCCCTGTCGGTCCCATAAACAGGAACGAACCAATGGGACGACTGGGATCTTTCATTCCCGCTCTAGCACGTCGAATTGCCGCAGCTACAGCCATTACGGGTTCTTGCTGTCCGATAACTCGCTGATGCAAATGACCTTCTAGCTGAAGCAGCTTTTTCTTTTCTGACTCTAAGAGGCGATTTACGGGAATTCCCGTCCAGTTAGCAACTATTTCGGCGATATCGGATTCGCTTACCTGTTCTCTGAGTAAGGTTTGACCTTGAGATTGAATTTCTAGTAATTGTGCTTCTTTAGCTTCTAAATCTCGCTGTAAAATTGGTAATTTACCGTACTGCAATTCGCCAGCTTTATTCCAGTCATTGGCTCTTTGCGCCTGTTCTACCTGCAATCTTACCTGCTCTTCTGCTTCTTTAAGAGCGTTAATCGAATCTAGCAGTTCTTTTTCCGATTGCCATTGCGAAGCTAGTTCTTCCTGCTTCTGTTTGAGAGCGTCAATTTCTGCCTGAATTTTCTCTAATCTCTCTTTAGCAGCGCGATCGACCGTGCTAAAGCCAGGACGCTGAGTCGTTCCTTCTCCTTTTAACGAGACTTTTTCCATCTCTAACTGCATGACGCGGCGATCGATGTCTTCTAGTTCGGTTGGCTTAGAAGTAATTTCCATCTTGAGTTTTGCCGCCGCTTCGTCTACGAGGTCGATCGCCTTATCTGGTAAAAAACGCTCGGTAATATAACGATGGGATAGAGTGGCTGCTGCTACTAGTGCCGAGTCGGTAATAGTTACGCCGTGATGTACTTCGTATCTTTCTTTCAGTCCCCGTAAAATTGAAATGGTGTCTTCTACGCTTGGTTGTTTGACGTAAACCTGTTGAAAACGTCTTTCTAAAGCGGGGTCTTTTTCAATATGCTTGCGATACTCATCGAGAGTGGTCGCACCGATACAGCGAAGTTCTCCCCGTGCCAACATGGGTTTAAGCAGGTTGCCAGCATCCATCGAACCTTCGCGAGAACCCGTACCCACTACGGTATGCACTTCATCGATAAATAACACGATTTGTCCGCTAGATTCGGTGACTTCTTTTAATACCGCACGCAGCCTTTCTTCAAATTCGCCGCGATATTTAGCACCCGCAATCAGACTACCCATATCAAGAGAGATTAGCTGACGATTTTTTAGAGATTCGGGAACGTCGCTATTGACGATTCTCTGTGCCAAACCTTCAGCGATCGCAGTTTTACCAACTCCTGGTTCGCCGATCAACACGGGGTTATTTTTCGACCTGCGAGAAAGAACCTGGATTACACGGCGAATTTCTTCATCCCTGCCAATAACGGGGTCTAATTTTCCTCCTTTTGCAGCTTCGGTAAGGTCGATGCCGTACTTTTCTAACGCCTGATACTGTTCTTCCTGATTTTGTTTGGTTACTTTCTGGGTTCCCCGTACCGATTTAATTATCTTTTCTAAATCTTGAGGATCTAAATTAAAAGTGCGTAGAGTTCTTTTGCCGATGCGATTATCTTCAGCAAACCCCATCAAAATATGTTCTACCGAAATAAATTTGTCTTGCCAACTTTCTCTACAGGCTTCAGCGCGATCGAGTAGAGTATCCAATCCTTGTCCGAGATAGAGTTGCGTGGCTCCAGTTTTCGGCTGACGATTAGTATAAACTTCCAACTGCTGTTTTAAACGAGCGGTATCGATACTGGCTTTATCAAAAATAGTCTTTGCCAGACCTTCTTGTTCTAACAATGCCAGAACCAGATGTTCTACCTCTAAATTTTGATTTTGAAATAGTTTGGCTACTTCTTGTGATTTGACAATTCCATCCCAGGCTTGGTCGGTAAATTTACTTGAATCGGTAGGCTGCATACTAGGTTAATTTAGTGTTCTTATATATATCGCGTGTTTTTGAATAAACTTGGCAAGATTCTACTGCTAAATTTAGCTTACTTAAGAATGCTTGAAGTCTCTTAAGCTTATCTGATTGATGTGTGATTTAATTTACTACTTTCCATCTCTAAGCAGCAGTAGCCAAAACAGGTAATACCTTCAATTTAACTTAACTAACTACTTTAAAGTGAAGAGAAATTCAATTTTTGGTTTTAATATTCTGTTATGTTTACCTAAAGTTTGCAACTGACAGTATTTTTTCAATCTGCCTGGGTGCTTTAATGACTCGAAATAAAGCAATAGCTCTAGTAAAATAAGTCTTGCTGTGTATGCTGCGATCGCAACTTTGCAAAGTTAAAGCATACTGAAAATAAGCTTCGGCTAGATCGCATTTAGCTCCGATACTATCTAATAAAGCGATCGCCTGTTGGTGAGTAGTCTCAGCTAAATCAATATTATTAGACAGACGATAGATAACAGCCAGACCAGTCATAGCTCTGGCTTTAATTTGTAAATAGTGACCCTCCTGAGAAAAGGCGATCGCTTTAGCAAACATAGTTTGTGCTTGAGATATTGCTCCTAAATTTAAGTATGTTTGACCGAGTAGTTGAATAAAATAGGCAAAACGACCAGTATTATACCGCTTATCTTGAAGTTCTACGATTGCTCGATAGAATTTATCGACCGAGTTATTTATTGCCGTTGGTTGTAAGTACGAATTAACTAAAGCCAAGCCAATAGATGCCTTTTCCGACCAAGAATGATGTTTGGTGTTGCGGGCTACTCGAACAACTTGCTGAAAATAATTAGCGGCATCTGCCAATTCCCACAAATCTATTTTGTACAAGCCAATACTTAACAGCGAATCTACTTCTAACATTCGCCAGTAGTAAGCGTTATGGCTATTAGTGTTGCGAGAAATAGACCGCAAACAATTAGTTGCCATATCGATCGTCTGTTGCTGGCAAGCGATCGCGTTTCTTACTTTTCCAACAATCCAATAGATATCTCCTAAGATATTATTTAATTCGCTTTTATAGAGATCGTTTGTCAACTTATCGATAATTTGCAAAATTGCGGTTAATAAAGGCTGTAGTAATCCCAAACGATAGAGAGTCGTACCGAGAGTTAGATGCTGTCCCCATTGATTATTGCGACTGTATAAAATAACTCTGGCAGCAGCGTTAAAATCGTCGATCGCTACATAGTGATAGTATGCTTCTAAAGCAGTCAAACCATCTCGGACATTATTAATTTTGTTAACGCTTTGCGTCCAAAATTCGGCAATTTTTTGATTGGTTTGCAGCCATTCTGTTTGAATCGTCTGCAAGCGTAACATTGCTTCGGCTTTGATTATCGGATGCAGCCAATAGTTTCCCGATGAAAATTCTAATAAGGAACGATTGCACAAAGATTTTATTATCCGTAGTTGTTGGCTTATCTCTACATCCCACAGTAAAGCTAATAATCCAGAACGAGATACAGCACTCAGATCGCGATCGCGAAAAGCACCCAGACGACACAGCAGTTTATAAGCAACAGGATCGAGATTTTGTAAGCGATTGAATTGACTGGCAACCAAGTTTTTTAGATCTGTTTCTATTAGCGGATCGCTGCTGTTTGCTTGCCAGTAAGCTGTTAGATCTTTTTGATAATCTTCGCTAACTATGCCGCAAATTATTCCCATTGCTTTGGCGTTACCGCCATAAGTACGATGTATCTTTTCTAATACTGCTGAACTATCGGCAATTTGATGGAGAGCAAAAAATTGTTGCCACGCTGTTTTGTCCAATCCAGGTAAGCGATAGTGAGCCAAGGCAATATCTGCTTCACAAAGGCGATCGCGACTGGTAATTAGAGTTACAGATTTGACTTGACGCTCTGCTAAAATTCGCAGTAATTCTAAATAGTTGCGATGAGGAGAAATAAATTTTCCGTCTTTATCTAAAGCTGGTTCTAAATTATCTATTAAAATACCTACAGGTTTAGTTGCTAAATGCCGCTTCAATCTTGCCAAACTAATGCCAAACTCATTACCCGATTCTTCATTAAAATCTTTAATCAGCCATTCTTCAACGATACTTTCGGCAGCAATTATGTTTTGAGTTTCTTTTGCCATTATAATTTCTAGCACCAATTCAAAATTATAATTAGCTAAAAATTGTTGTGCTAAAGTAGTTTTGCCTACACCACCTTCACCTCGAATGACTATTATTTTATTGCCACTATTGACTAAAGTTTGTAGATGGGCGATCGCGGTATTTCTGCCGACAAAATTTGGTAATTGTGGTTTAGTAGACTGCGCTTTAGTCAGAGCAAATTGTCTGGTTAGTGCATTACGAAAACTGCTTTTAGTAACTGTTTCTCCCCAAAGTTCTGTTAAAATTTTCCACAATTGCGAACCAACGTCTTTGGCGTGTCCTTCGGTGCAGCCATATTCATCGGCAATTTCTAAATACTTTTTCCCTTGCCAGACTTGTTTAATAATAGTAGTTTGTAAATCGCTGAGATGCTTCCCCGTAAGCTCGTAGAGCGAGCGGTCGATTAATACTATTGCCCGTTCTAAATTCATAAAAGTCTTGACTTGGGAGCAATAAAATAGTTGAAATATAAACTAAGTTTAAAGCTCAATAGTAGACTAGTTTTCGATTAAAAGCTATATGTCAACCGTTCTTATTGTAGAGCGATCGCTTTTTTTATGGTTTGTTCATTTAAAATAATAATCAAAGCTTTTTATTTGTATATTCTTAATTTTGCTGCGATCGCGCCAAAAGCTCGATAGAGGCGAGCGCTAGAAATATTAAACAAGCCGAAAACCCTATCGGGAGAAGATATATTGTCGGGGTTTAATTTGGATTTAACTAATATTTTTAGCTAAAAGACTAGCGATCGCAACTCAAATAATTATTGCTTCAAATAATTTAAGTTTGGGTTGAACGATTGAAAAAGTTTTAAGCCTTCGATCGAAAACACAACTTTTTATCAAAGACTTAAAATATCGTTTAATTTGCTTAATTAGAAGCTATCGGACGAGAGCCGTCTACTTCTATAGTATCTTTCACTGCAAACTTGTCTGACATAATCGGACGTTCGCCATCTTCGTTGTAACTATCTACAACTTCAACATCGCTTTTATCTACAGGACGAGAACCATCTACTTCCAATGTCTTGTCGGAATTTAAAGGTTCGGAAGTAATAGGACGTTTGCCATCTATGTCTAAAGTAGCTTTTATTTCCCGATTATTAGACATAATCGGACGTTTGCCATCTTCAGCATAAGTTTCTTCAACTCTGACATCGCTTTTATCTACAGGACGAGAACCATCTATTTTTAATGCTTTCTCAGCATAATCCGAACTTTCAGAACTTGTAGGACTTTTGGGATCGATGTTTAGTGCGGCTTCGTTTTCGCTTTCGTTGACAACATTTACTTCCGTTTCGCTATTGTCTAGATCTTCTTGAGGCTGAATTTCAGAATCCGAGCTTTCGACTATAGTTGAGTTACTGCTATCTGCATTAGAACCAGCAACCAGATCGAGATTACTTTTTGCTATTGGACGCTTGCCATCTTCTTGATAAGTATCTTTAACTTCAATTTCTCCCTCTTTAACAGGACGAGAACCATCAATATCTAAGGTTTTGTTGCTGTCATTGGGTAGTGATTCGTTATTCATTTTTTATATTTAATACTTTGTTTTAATTATAGTTTTATGCTTACGCTAACATTTAAAGATCTTGACAAAATCTCGCTAAAGTAAGTTTTTACGCTCGATCGAGTAAAAAATTCATAACAAAGTCGCGGCTTTTTCTGCCAAACTCGAACGTTCCCCTTTATACAAAGTGATATGACCTGCCAGGGGTTCGTGTTTGAATCTTTCTACTACATAAGTCAGCCCATTACTGGCAGCATCAACGTAGGGGTTATCAATCTGATCGGGGTCGCCAGTAAGAACGATCTTTGTACCTTCTCCAGCACGAGTAATAATAGTCTTTACTTCATGAGGAGTTAAATTTTGCGCTTCGTCGATGATTAAAAATTGATGGGGAATCGTTCGCCCGCGAATGTAAGTTAGAGGTTCGATCTGTAGCAGTCCCATTTCAATTAGTTCTTCATGTCCCCGTCGCCAATGACCTGGTTGATTTTTGGAATCTTTGGTATCAAAAATCATGTCGAAGTTGTCATAGAGAGGCTGCATCCAGGGAGTGAGCTTTTCGTTGATATCTCCAGGTAGATAGCCAAGATCGCGACCCATTGGCACTACAGGACGAGAGATTAAAAGACGATGATAAATTTTTTCGTCGGCTACTTTTTGCAGTCCTGCGGCGATCGCCAATAAAGTTTTTCCCGTTCCTGCCGTTCCTACCAGGGTTACTAACTGAATCGCATCTTGAAGCAAGAGGTTGAGTGCAAATCTTTGTTCGCGGTTGCGTGGCTGAATACGCGATACTCCTGGCTTGGGTAATTTAATTAACGGGGTAACCATGTTACTATCGCCTACTGCCATAGCTAAAGCGGTATGAGAAGGATTGGCGATATCGACTAAAGTTACATCCTGATTGGGTAGTAGTTCTCGATCTACCGCCACTGCTTCTTCTTGAAACAGCTTTTCGATGGTAGCTGTGTCAACCAAAATTTCTAAAGATCCTGTGTATAGTTCTTTGACATCTACCTTGTCGGTTTCATAGTCAGCAGCATTTAGTCCTAAAGCATCGGCTTTAATCCGCAAATTGGTATCTTTACTAATAACAACTACTGGACATTGACACTGTTGTTGGCACTGTAAAGCCACAACTAAAATAGCGTTATCAGCCAGATCGCCATTTAACTCTGGCGGTAGTTTTTTTAGAGTGCTGCGATCGCTCAAAGCAACTTTTAAAATACCGCCATGTTTGAGATTTACACCTTCAATTAAATTACCGTTAGAGCGCAACTCATCTAAAGTACGAGAAACTTCTCTAGCATTTCTCCCCGTCATTTGCGTCTGTTTTTTGAAACTATCCAATTCTTCAATTACGGCAATTGGTAAAATTACATCATTTTCTTCAAAGCAAAATATAGCTGTCGGGTCGTGAAGTAAAACATTGGTGTCAATTACAAAAATTTTTTTCATGTACGAGGAGTTAAGTTAACAATCGATGCTAGAGAATAATAAATACGTAAAGGCAAGGCATTGCTTTGCCTTTACGCGAGTTTGGAATGCTGCTAAAAACAAAATGAGTAGCAGAAAAAAGGGAAGTGCGATTTCCCTTCATTGCTTTTAAAGTATTGCTATAAATTAAAAACCGATGTTACTGCTATTCGTTCATCCAACGCACTGCATCTTTAGCGTGATAGGTCAAAATCAGATCCGCACCAGAACGCTTGAAGCTAGTTAGAGTCTCTAAAGTAAGTTTTTTCTCATCAATCCAGCCGTTGAGGGCGGCAGCTTTAACCATCGAATATTCTCCCGAAACATTGTATGCCGCTACGGGAAGATTGGTAACTTCTTTAACGCGCCAAATAATGTCCATATATGCCAAAGCGGGTTTTACCATCAGCATATCTGCACCTTCAGCGATGTCTAATTCGACCTCTTTAATCGCTTCGCGACCGTTAGCAGGATCCATTTGATAGGTGCGGCGATCGCCAAATTGAGGTGCAGATTCGGCGGCATCGCGGAATGGTCCATAGTAAGCTGAAGCGTATTTAGCCGCGTAAGAAAGTATGGGAGTTTCGGAAAAACCTGCTTCGTCTAAACCTTCTCTTATGGCGGTGACAAACCCATCCATCATTCCTGAAGGAGCAATAATATCTGCCCCTGCTTTAGCCTGAGATACGGCGGTTTTTTTAAGTAAATCCAAAGTAGGATCGTTTAAAACTCTACCGCTTAAATCTCCTACTTCTAAATAACCGCAGTGACCGTGAGTTGTATACTCACACAAACAAGTATCGGCAATAACTACTAGTTCGGGAACGGCTTCTTTAATGGCAGTTGCGGCTTTTTGCACGATACCGCAGTCGTGCCAGGCACCAGTAGCCTCGACATCTTTATCTTCGGGAATACCAAATAAGATAACCCCAGGAATACCAAGATCGCGTACTTCCTTAGCTTCTTCAACAATTTTATCTACCGATAGCTGATACACTCCAGGCATCGATTTAACTTCGGTAGCTACTGCATCTCCTGGTACGGCAAATAGCGGATAAATTAAGTCGTTAGCAGTTACAACGGTTTCTTGCACCATGCGACGCAATTGAGGGTGTTGGCGCAGACGGCGAGGGCGATTGATGGGAAACATAGATTCTATAGCAGTTTAGTTATACTTAGAATCTTATCTTAAATGTAATTGTAGACTCGTTACTATCTGTAGTTTGCAAATATCAACATTGCGATCGCTTTAGCAATGAACAGAGAACAGGGAACAGGGAACACTACAGAGGGTAAATACTCATTGCTCATTGCTCATTGCTCACTGTTCATTGTTGATTACGATACCGATTTTGGGCGCGATCGCGCTACAATCGGCTGCAAAATCGATTTAAATAAATCAATGGTTGGTTATCTGGTTTTTCTAACAATTTCAGTAGGGTTGTTTGCTTTATTTGCTTTGGGTTTAAATTTGCAATGGGGTTATACAGGTCTAATTAATTTCGGTCACGTAGCATTTATGACCGTAGGGGCTTACGCTACGGTACTACTAAGTGCATTAGGCGTACCGTTAATTATTGCCGTTCTTGCAGGTGCGGCAATCTCCTCTCTGTTGGGTTTGCTAATCGGAATTTCTACTCTCAGACTGCGAGAAGACTATCTAGCGATTGTGACTATTGGTGTTTCCGAACTGTTGCGTTTAATCGCTCTTAATGAAGAATGGCTGACGAAAGGTGCTTTTGGCATCCAGCGATATCCCCTACCCTTAGATGGCTTCGACCCCAGTCTCTGGCAAAAATATCTGGCGATCGCTATACTTACCTTACTGGCAATTTTTGCCGTCGCTCAACTGTGGCAGGGATTGAGAAAACAGCGACAAGAAGGCAAAGAAATTCAAGGCAAAAGCTACCAGCCTACCAAGTTAATTGGCTCAATCGTCTGGGGTATTATCGGTTTGGCTCTAATTTTGACCTTATACATTAATGGCTGTATTGCTTTATTAGATTACAACTATAAAGCAGGTTTGATGTTGTTAGTGTTGTTGACTGTGGCGGTTGTCTATTGGGGTTTGCAGCTATTGGTGCATTCTCCCTGGGGCAGAGTCTTAAAAGCAATCCGCGAAGATGAAGAAATACCTAGAGCTTTAGGTAAAAATGTGTTTTGGTATAAGTTACAGGCTTTTATGTTAGGTGGCGCGATCGCAGGTATTGCGGGTGCTTTTTATGCTTGGCAGTTAACTACAGTCTATCCTAGTAATTTTGAACCTTTAGTAACTTTTAACGCTTGGACTATGGTAGTTTTAGGCGGTGCGGGAAACAATGCAGGTACTCTGTTAGGGGTAGTCATTTTCTGGGCTTACGATGCTTTGACCCGCTTTTATTTACCAAAATTGGGGTTATTAAGTAGCGCCGATTTGGGAGCATTTCGGATTATGGTTATTGGGCTAATCTTAATGATTTTGATGGTCTGGCGACCTCAAGGAATTTTAGGTAAAAAAGAGGAATTAACGTTAGGCAAATAAAATACGCAAAAGAGTTTCTAAAATTGTTTCTCGATTTATAAAAACAGTGATTTGTCAAAACGCTCGATGTACTGTCTAGTATAAAGTTAAGCTATCGATCGCCAAACTGTAACTTTAGTTGTAAACATTGTCAGTTGCAGTCATATATAATACGTTTGTTACGAGCAGTTACCAATTTCTTACTTAACATAAAATAAATAATAGATTGGGGTTATTAGGCTGCAATAATAACAGCATTATTTGGTATAGGAGTGAATGTGATGATAGTCTCTCGTAAAATAGCTTTTTGGTTGGGTATTAGTTCGATCGCAGTATTGGGAATTGGCGAGTCTGCTTTAGCTCAATCTGAGGTCGAACTTAATTCTGCATCTAGTTTATCCCCAGTTACTGGGAGCGAACCTAACTGGCGATCGCTCGATGGTTCGGCAACATTTTTCTCTAACATCGCCCAGGGAGGTTCTGTAGAAGAAACAATTCCTACCGAACGAAATTCTGTAGATGAAATGACTCCTACCCAGCAAAGAAATTCTGTAGATGAATCATTTCCTAACGAAGTCGAAACACAAGAAACTGAAGTGGAAGTAGAACCCGACACCTCTGAAGTAGAAATTGAAGATTCTCAGGTAGAAGTCGAAGAACCCGAAACCGATAGTGGAAGTTTGAGCGATATATTTACTTCAGGACAAAATTATCTGGGAGTTGGCGGTAGCTTGGGATTTATCGAAGATGCCTATGGAGATTTTGGAGCTTTTGCGGCAATTAGTAAGCTGAAATTATTTACCCTTACTGAAAGTAACGATGTTTCGATTCGTCCTAGCGTTCTTGTCGGTAGTGATGTAACTTTTGTAGTTCCGTTTACACTCGATATAAATATAGGTAGTTTGGAGGACGCAGAGATTCTCGGGAGAAGATTTGTTCCTTATGGTGGTCCTGGTTTTACCTTCACTACCGATACTGATGTTTTTTACTTTACACTTACTGGAGGTTTGGACATACCTTTCGAGCAGTTTACAATCAATACTGAAGTAAATGTTGGCTTTTTAGACGACATTGCTTTAGGCGCGATTTTAGGCATTGGTTACAATTTTTAAATCTCTAGCGGTTTTCTAATCTCAGATAGTAGAGCGTTGATGAGGTAAGTGCCGTAGCATTGAAAGTGATACACTTACCTCTATTAGAATGCAAACATAGAAACAAACTAGACCATAATAAAATCCATTAATTCTTCGGACATTTCAAAATTTGTCACAACATTTTGTACATCGTCGAGAGATTCTAAAGTATCGATTAATTTGAGCAAAGATCGCCCATGTTCGGGATCGCTTACTTCGATAGTATTGTTAGGTATCCAGCGCAACTCTACATCTCGAACTGACAAATCTTGCTGGAGTAAAGTTTGATTTAGATGTTCTAAATTGGCAACTTCGGTTAAAACTTCCGCTCCTGTATCGATTTCATCGTCAATTGCCTGATAACTATCGGCATCTCCTGCTATCGAAGCCTCTAATAGTTTATCTTCTGCTACAGGATCTACACTGACTACTCCTTTTTGCTCGAACATCCAACTAACGCAGCCAGTTTCCCCTAAGTTACCGCCATTTTTACTAAAGGCAGCACGAATATCGGCAGCAGTACGGTTGCGATTATCGGTAAGTGCTTCTATTAATACTGCCACACCACCTGCACCATAGCCTTCATAACGTATTTCTTCTAAAACCGCCTCATCATCTTGATAAGTACCAGCACCCTTGGCAATGGCGCGATCGATATTGTCGTTGGGAATACCCGCAGCTTTGGCTTTGTCAATTGCGGTACGTAGCTGAAAATTGCCGTCGGGATCGGCAACACCATTACGCGCCGCTACAATAATGGCTCGCGATAGCTGAGTAAAGGTTTTGCCTTTTTTTGCATCTACTCTGGCTTTTTGGCGTTTGATATTAGCCCATTTACTGTGACCTGCCACTGTTCAATAATACCTCTCGGATCGACTTATTTTATTAATTTTACAAATCTGAGAAATTCAATGGCAAAGAAAAAAGCCGAGAATTTATCTCGGCTACAGACCTAAATTTGTATCCAACTCAGCAGGTGTAAGAGCTAATTATTACCCTAATGTCTGTTATTAATCTGCCATACAGAGGTAACGATAGGATTAAGAAGACTTTAAAATTTTACCGTTTGGTAATGGGTTTAAAGCTCCGTCATTTATAAAGATTGGGATTAAGGATTAGGGACTAGGGAATCAATTCCCAGTTCCTAGTCCCTAAAATAACCGTTCCGTTTACGGTGGTGAGCAGTCAAAAGTAAGAAAATGGTATATAGAAAAGAAGAAGTAATTTTGGGAGAATTTTCAGGTGAAATTATTCGTAGAAACTTTTACCGTCCGTAAAAAATTTGCTCTCAAAATTAGTCGCGGTACCACCGCACAAAGTACCAATTTATGGGTGCGGCTCGCCGAAGACAATATTGAAGGTTGGGGAGAAGCCTCGCCTTTTTCTATTAATAAAAAAAATACAGATACTGCTAAGCTACAGCAGGAGCTAGAAGTAGCTATTCCAACCTTAGAATTATTTCATCCCCTACAGCGACAAGAAATTATTGAAGCCACAAATAAGCTGCAATTGTCATCTGCGCTACAGGCAGCAATCGACATGGCACTGCATGATTGGATAGGGAAAAAAGCCGAGCTACCTTTATGGCAGTTGTGGGGTCTAAATCGCGATCGCATCGTGCCAATCTCGGTAACGGTGGGAATAAGCTCCCCCAAGAAAGCAGTAGAGCGCGTTCGAGCTTGGCAACAGCAGCTTGCGGTCAAAACGCTCAAGCTGAAGTTAGGCAATCCCCAGGGTATAGAAGCAGATAAAGCAATGTTGCAAGCAGTAAAACAAGTAGCACCTCAAGCCAAAGTAATGGTGGATGCTAACGGTGGCTGGAGTTTTCAAGATGCGGTTTATATGTCTCATTGGTTGTGCGATTATGGCGTAGAGTATATCGAGCAACCACTGGCAGTCGGAAAAGAAGCCAAACTAGCAACTCTATCGAGTAATTCACCTTTGCCAATTTTTGTTGATGAAAGCTGTTTTACCAGTCGCGATATTCCTTATCTGGCAGGTTCGGTAGCGGGAGTCAATCTTAAAATCATGAAAACAGGCGGTTTGACGGAAGCCAAACAAGCAATTGCGATCGCTAGAGCCTGCGGTTTGAAAGTCATGTTTGGCTGCTATTCTGATAGTAGTCTGGCTAATACCGCTATGTCTCATCTCGCTCCTTTAGCCGATTACTTAGATTTAGACAGTCATTTAAATTTGCTCGACGATCCTTTTACAGGTGCAACTATAATTGAAGGACGTTTGTTGCCCAACGAACTTCCAGGTTTAGGAGTGAATCGTGTTAACAGCTAAACAAAAAGTCGCAATATTACTCCACGACGGTATTGGCGAACAGCGTGGTAAAACTGGTGTAGCTTTTCTTCGCTACAGTGACAACGAAATTACCGCAGTTATCGATCGCCGCCATGTAGGTCGATCTCTGGCTGAGTTAACGGGTATTAAGAAAGATATCCCTATAGTCGCCAGTCTCGATGATGCTTTAGCTTACAAACCTGAAGTATTGTTAATTGGTATCGCTCCTTCTGGCGGACAGCTACCAGAAGATCTGCGCTCGGAAATCGAAAGAGCGATCGCGGCAGGTTTATCGATTATTAACGGTTTGCATACTCCTCTGGCTCCTCTATTTGACAAATTGCAGCCTTCTCAGTGGATTTGGGATATTCGTCAAGAGCCTTCAGGTTTGAGTATTGCCAAGGCACAGGCGAGATCGCTATCCTGCCAGAGAATTCTTACAGTTGGCACGGATATGAGCGTTGGCAAAATGTCTACTAGCCTCGAAATTTATCGCGCCGCTTGCAGACAGGGAATTAAAGCAGAATTTTTGGCGACGGGACAAACGGGAATTGCGATCGCTGGACGAGGAATTGCTTTAGATGCAGTGAGAGTAGATTTTGCTGCGGGTGCTGTCGAAAAAACCATTTTAGAACTAGGTGCGAATAGCGAGCTAGTAGTAGTTGAAGGGCAGGGTTCGCTGTTACATCCAGGCTCTACGGCGACTTTGCCTCTAATTCGCGGCAGTCAACCTACAGGGTTAATTTTAGTGCATCGCGCCCACGCCCAACACATTCACAACTTACCCAATATTTCAATTCCTCCCCTAACAGAAGTAGTCCGACTCTACGAAACTGTAGCTAGTGCGGGGGGAGCTTTTGGCAAAGTTAAAGTCAAAGCCATTGCTTTGAATACTTTTGGTTTGAATGTCACAGATGCCAAAGAAGTTATCGACTCGGTGCGAGAGGCTACAGGCTTACCCTGTACCGATGCGGTTAGATTTGGCGGAGAATTACTATTGTCAGCCGCGATCGCTTAAAGATATTCTGCGATCGACCCAATGCTTGGCATTTCTAATTGCTAACTTAGTCGTAACGGCACCAGGTACGGCTAGTGCGCTACCAAGCTCGTAATTTGCCCAGGCACTATAAATATACTTTTCTTGCCATTTGTCTCGACTAACTTGAATATCAAAACCACGATAGGTAAAAGTCAGGATGACGTTAGGATAATCTGGATCGATCGATGACTGCATAAAGATCAACTATTTTACTATTTCAAAATGGATCTACTTAAAAGGGTTTGAGATAATATAGCCTTGCCTCATTTTACATACACTACTAAGTTGCCTACCAAATTTTTATCGTTTGAACTATCTGTAATCGATCGCTATATTGCTACCGAACTGAGTATCTTCTTTTTGTTTGCTGTCGGATTATTATCTTCCGTGAGTGTAGCTGTTGGCAATATTTCCGACCTAGTCTATCGAACTACCGAATATAACATTCCAATTCCTGTTGCTATTTTAATTTTTTGTTATCAAATACCAGAATATATTGCTTATGCTCTGCCCATATCGATCTTATTAACAACTATAGTAATTTTTGGACGTTTAAACAGCAATGGCGAACTAATAGCAATGCAAAGTGTAGGCATAAGTACTTATCGCATACTTTTCCCACTGTTAGTTTTAAGTTCGCTTGTTATTTGTCTGACTTTTCTTTTGAATGAGTTAGTCGTTCCTACTGCTAATTACCAAGCCAATATAATTCAAAATTCATTCATTCCCGAAACTGAGCTTAGTTTGGCGAGAACAGATATTTTTTATCCAGAATATATAAAGGAGGGAACTAGCAAAAAACTTAAAAATATATATTTTGCCAAAAAATTTGCTAATGAAAAATTATACGATGTAACTATCATTAGCTGGAAAAAAGACCGATTAAAACAGATTATTACAGCCGAACAATGTGAGTGGAACGAGGGGCAGCAATTATGGATATTAAAGCAAGCAAAAATTAATATTATTTCTCAAAATATTGCTGAGACTAAAACCGAAAAATTAGAGCAAATAAAATTAAAGTTATCTCCTGCTATTTTCCAAATGGCTAGTAGAAATCGCAGTCCAGAAGAAATGAACATCTGGCAAGCTCGGCAATATTTAAATATTATCAAATACAGCGGTAAAAAACGGGAAATTAATCTATTTCAAGTTCGCATCCAGCAAAAACTAGCTTTTCCTTTTATTTGTTGGATATTTGCTTTAGTTGGTTCGGCTTTGGGTGCTAACTCCAATCGAATCGGCAAAGCTAAAGGATTTGGTATTTGCGTAATAATTGTGTTTTTATACTATTTTCTAGGCTTGGCAATTGGCAGTTTGGGTATTGTGGGTATTCTGTCCCCTTTTTTGGCAGCATGGCTACCAAACATAATTGGGTTAACTGTTGGAATACGACTGTTAACTTTGGCAAATAGTTAATATTATATTTTTTGTCTAGATCGCGATAGTGTTGTATTTGTAATTTAAGCTACGTATTTTACTGTAGGAAATATCTAATCAGCAAAAATATTTAGGATTATAATCCTTTATATAGACGTTATGTTTTGGATTTAATTTATATAATTGGCTTAATTATAGCCACCCAAAAGTCAAAATTTTATGAATAGTTATATCCCTGTAAGCTGTGACTTGCACGATCGCCTTGAAGCCATAGCTACACTCAAGCAAAGCTGTCAAATAAATTTTCAAAATGACGATCGAGAATTAAAACAAGTGTACGGAAAAATTATAGATATATATGCTGCCGAAGGTGCAGATTGGTGTAGACTGGATGACGACACAATAATTCGTCTCGATAAAATTGAGTCATTCGCGATTGAGTGAAATTTAAATTGAAAGTCCAGGGATTTATAACAGCTATTACTAATTAGATAGACTAAATTTTAAATCTTAGAATTTACCTGTTGAAATAAGCTAGCAAAGTCTGTCGTTACTACAGCATCTTCAGCAGCCTCTGGTTTAGAAATAATATCGAATGCTTTATTACGAGCGTCTGATTCTAATAAAGCTCTAACCACTACTTCGGCGACATCTGCTCTGGGAATTGAAGTAGGAATGTCATCAGGTGGATGGTTTAATAAAGTATCATCTTTATCTACTAACAGTTCTCTAACTCCACCTCGTTCGTTTAGTAGACCTCCTGCTCGAATAATTGTATAGTCAATTTCAGAATCGATTAAATACTGTTCGGCTTTGCGCTTCCAAATTAAAATATTGCCATTGCCCAGACGGTTGAGGGGATGATCTGGATTGGTACCGCCCATCGAACCGACTAAAACTATGTGTTCTACTCCTGCTTTCTTAGCCGCATCAATTTGATTTTTTTGCCCTATCCAGTCTATTTCTTCGGGAGTTTCCCCAGAGGCAAACTCAAATTCGGGTCTTTTACCTGGTTGTGGGGTACCTTTAGGCTGGGGAACAGCACTAGTTAGAATTACTAAAGCCTGACAGTCTCGTACAGCAGCTTCCAAACTCGAATAATCTTTAATATCTCCCCAGACAAAGTCTTCTGTCGAACCAAACATTTCTTTGACTTTATCGGGCGATCGCGCCAAGCCAATAGCCTGAAATTCCTCTCTTTGACGTAATTTTTTAACTACCAAAGATCCCGTTCTACCCGTAGCACCCGTAACTAATACTCGTTTCATTTAACTTTGTATCGAATACACTATAAAACTATACATCTTCAACAAACTACCAGGCAAAATTATAATTGTGGTAAAGAATGTAGTTACTTTAAAGTTATGAAATTAATTAGCTGGTTAGTTGCCAGAATCTTAAGACTAAATTTGTTGTTAATTGTCGCTACACTTATTGTCGTAATCGGGATATCTATGCCGAACGCTCTGGCTGATTCGACAGTAAATGAAGTCAAAGTTAGTTTGGGAAACGAAAGCGGCGAACTAAAGTTTTTTCCCAGTAACATCCAGTTAGAGACGGGCAAGCAATATAAATTACTGTTAGATAATCCCAGTCCAGTCAAACACTACTTTACTGCTAAAGATTTCGCCGATGCTAGCTGGACGAAAAAAGTTGAAGCTAGCAAAGTAGAAGTAAAAGGAGCAATTCACGAACTAGAACTAAAACCAGGTGCAGAAGCAGAATGGTTTTTAACTCCAATGAAACCAGGTAATTATGAATTACATTGTTCGATTAAAGGTCATGCTCCTGCGGGAATGGTAGGGGAAATCATCGTAGAGAATTAATTAACAACACCGACAACATCCGATTACATTAGCATTAGTGCCATTTCGTCAGTAGACTGAAATCCAAACTCCAAATATAACCTTCAACTAATAGTAATCTTGTAATCATAGAAACTTTAGAGGATCGACAACAAAAATGTCCAGGCATACTCAAGCTCATCTCAACCGTACGGTAAATAAGAATCAGCCAATGGCTGTTAGAAAAAAAACTCTCAATCAAATGCATTACTACATGGGTGCCAAACTGATTGAGTTTGGAGTAGATCCGCAGTCGGTTATGTATCGCTGGATGGTAAGCGATCGCCCAGAAGAACAGGTTTGTACTCTTAGTGCTTTTTGGGGCGATTCTTTAGAAAAACTACTTTCGGGAAATGAACCGCTGACTGATTCTGAATTAATAGATTGTGCTAGAGCTAACGCCTCTTCGGGAATAGCTAATACAGCTAAATTATGTGGTTATGCCAACGATGTCGATCGCTTTCGCTCGGCGTTACAAGATACTTCGCAACAACTGGATGTGTCGGGTAAATTTTTAGATAAATTACTCAATTGATTTGAAATTAACTGTAAGTTAAATTAAAGCCACGCATTTAATTGAAGGTAAACCCGTTGCCAACTGTTTCCATGTCAAACCAGCATCCTCTGAAGCAAATATATTGCCGTCGCTCGTACCAAATATAGCTTTGTTTCCCGAAGCGACCAAGTTACTAGTATTAATGTTGTGGGAAAACCATTTTGGTAGACCTTGCTGACATTTTTCAAATACTCCCGAACCATCGAGGGGAAAGCGATAAACTGCTGCTCTGCTGCCGCGAGGACCGTCAGAGACAGTGATTAGAATGGAATTACCGCAAACGGCTACGGCACGACAATAAGCACTATGAAGTCTCTGTTGCTCGAACTGCCAGGAATCACCCCGATCTCTACTAATGGCTAAACCTTCGCCAGTAGCTGCTAAGACTAGATTGGGACGATTGGCTACAGTAAGCACTTGATGAACGTCCGCATGAATATCTATAGTTGGTTGCCAGGATCGACCCCCATCTTGAGAACGAAGAATACCGCCAACGTGAACGTTGATGTAAAGTTCGTTTTGGCTAGATGCCATAGAGCGAACCGCAGGCGCACCACCCCAGGGGGTATACCACTCCGAACGACCCTCAACTTTGTCAAAGCTATTGATAAACTCAATGTTATTGTCGTTAACTCGTATTAAGTGAGCTTCGGAAGTTCCCGCTAAAATTCCTGCTTTTAAAGGTAGGATACATTTTAGTTCCAAGTCTTCAACAGAACCTAATTCAGTCCATTTACCAGCGTTATTACGATGCAATACCGATTTAAGATCGCTTACTACCCAAAGATCGTCATTACTATAAGCGATCGCATCGATCTGGTGTTCTGAATGTTCTACATCTTGCTGTGAATCGTTCGACAACCACAGACCCTTAGTAGTACCTGCGATCGCTTGCGGACTATAGTTTTTATTTACTGACGAAGGCTTTATAGTTTCTAGCGGTTGATGTTGTTTTACGCTAACCATTTTTAATTATTTTTTTCTTTATATCTCTATGGTAGTGAGAAGTATTCTCAATAGACTACTACCAAAGTCATATTGCTCTCAAAATTTAAATTAAATCTTCGGAGATTTCAAAAGTCCCCAAAGCAATAAAAACCAGGGTATTTTGATATTTGGTATTAACCAGGCATATTTTCTAAGTGCGGGTACGCCAAAAGGTAGCAAAAATCGCAGAGAGCGCAGCGAAACAGGTCGTTTGCCATCTCGGTCTACTAAATTATGTTGTTCGGCAAGCTCGGCTACGATACACACCTTACCCGTACGGCTCATAAGATCGGGTTCGGCAGCTAAAGCCGCGATCGCTCTTCCTGCTAGTAAAGGACTTTCCCAATTGTAGCCATCGCCAAAAGTTGCACTGGCATCTTTGGCATCCATTTGAGCGGCAAAATTACTAATGTGTTCCGTGCCGACAATTCCAGGCCAGACCGAAACCGAAGCGATATTATCTGCTTTTAATTCTTCTGCCATATCTGCCGCCAGGCGATCGCAAGCTGCTTTACCCGCGCCATAAGCAGCACCAAAAATATAAGACACGCCCCCCCATGAAGAAATAGTGCAGATTAGTCCCTGTTGCCGTTGGCTCATCAGACGTGCTGCCAAAACGCTAGTAACATAATGACTGCGAAGACCGACATTATTAACCGCATCCCAAACATCGATTTCGGACTTCCAAAAAGGTTGACCGTAAGCATCTTTTAATGCCCGTACACCCGAAAAGACATTATTAACTAAAATATCTAATTGTCCTCGTTCTCGTTCGATGCGATCGAATAGCAAACGTACCTGTTCGTCATCGCTGTGATCTACTCGTACGGGAATACAGGTTCCTCCTGCCGCTTCTACTGCCGATTGAGTTTCTCTCAAACTACCCGAAACTTCGCTGTCACTGGAACGCTCTAAACTGCGACCCGTAACGTATACGGTAGCACCTGCCTCCCCTAAACCAATAGCAATCCCCTTACCAATGCCTCGCGTCGCCCCTGTAACTAATGCTATTTTGCCTTTGAGTTCGGTCATAGTTGCTATGGTTTATTAGATCTACCGTGTCAAAATACTAATTAAAAAATGCTTTTATAGTAGTGGACAGAAGAATTAGGATAACCCCGTATCAGTGAACAATGAACAAAATGAATAGTAAACAATTTTCACCGACCACTGATATCTGCTCATTGCTCATTGTCGAAGGGTTAAGCATTTCGGTTTTAACTTCTTGCTCCGTCAGTCGCTGGAGCGACTCGCCATCGCGAAGCGATGTCGGCGAACTCCAGTTCGCGCTGAGGAAACCGAGTCTAACGACTTGCTTCGCAACCAGCGCAGGCGGTGCGCTTTTAACTTTTAACTTTATGATTTTTGACTTTGGCTATAAGAGGTTTTAGCAGCTTTGCAGATTATTTCTTGGCTATTTAGTGTAATTGGATTATTTCTAAGTTTATGGATTATAGTTCCCGCTCCCAACTATTTCCTTCTGCCTTTGGGTGTAGTTATGCCAGAAGTCAGTCCTTGGCTGGTTGGCATTAATGCGATCGCGCTAGTAATTGCTGTATTGCAAATTGATGGTGGTTACTTATCTTTTGTCTTACCAGTTATTAGTTTACTGGCTCTGGGTCTGAGTTTGCGACCTTTAATTCAATTACCCAGAGTAAATCAGCAGTTTGCATCAGCGATGGAGCAAGCTTTAGGAAATAACTATTTAGATGAAATCTCCGAAGCCGTTAAGTCGCAAATGCGATCGCAGCCATTTATCCTAGTAGATATGTTTCGCGGCATTGACTCTTCAGAAGTCCGCATTCTGCGAGGTATCAATTTTGCCAGTCCCGATGGAGTAGAACTCAAGCTAAATACCTATCGTCCGTTATCGCCAGGAAAGTACCCAGGAATCATCATTATCTATGGTGGTGCTTGGAGACAAGGCTCACCCAATAAATACGAGCGATTTAGTTGCTACATGGCAGCCAGAGGCTACACCGTAATTGCTATTGATTATCGTCATGCACCAAAATATCAATTTCCCGCACAGCTTGAGGATGTAAATACGGCTTTAAACTATATTCGAGAACAAGCAAACGATTTAGAAGTCGATGTAGAGCGTCTGGCTTTATTAGGGCGATCGGCAGGGGGACATTTAGCAATGCTTGCCGCTTACGGCTCTGAGGCGATCGGCGTTAAAGCTGTAGTGAACTATTATGGACCTACTAATTTAGTAGAAGGATACCGCGAGCCACCCGTTCCCGATCCCATCGATACTCGTAAAGTTTTAGAAAACTTTTTAGGTGGAACTCCCGAATCTCATTTAGATCTTTATCAACAAGCATCTCCTATTAACTATGTTAAGCCCAATCTACCTCCTTCACTTTTTATTTACCCAGAACGCGACCATTTGGTACAGGCAAAATATGGCAGACAAATATACGATAAACTGCAAACAACAGACAGTCTAGCTATTTTACTTACCATTCCCTGGGCAGAACATGCCTTCGATGCTGTATTTAAGGGAGTTAGCAATCAGCTTGCTTTGTATTACACCGAACGGTTTATCGCTTGGGCATTAAAATAAGAGGTTTGCAGGTATTAATTAGAGTAGAAGCTATAAGAAAAATAAAAAATCAACCTCCGCCTCCACAACCTCCACAACCTCCACCAGTAGTACAACCGCCATTTCTTCTGCTGCTATTTTTAGATAGATTTGAAGTCGTAGCACAGAAAAACATGAATAGAGCGATCGCCACATAAGCCAAAAATCCCAGACACATCAAACCTACAATTATGTAGCCAAAAATATTTTCAAACGTGAGAGCTATTTCTCGATCGCCAACAACAGATGAATTATGTCTTTGAAAATGCAAATAATTACCCCAAAACGTAACTTTAGTAACTACTGATTGTTCTGGGGGCAGAGATTGAAGTGAAGTAAATTGGATAGTTGCATCATCGATTAGTTCACTTTTAAAGTTTCCGCCAATACTATAGTAGTCTCTAACTTTTCCCACCAATGATTCTGGCAGATTAATTGTAATTTTAGAATTATTTATTGGAGCCTTTCTTTTAGGAAAAATTGCCTTCCAATTTAGCGTATCTGCGCCATAGCTATTGGAAGTTGCGCCAACAGCACGATATTTTAAGGTAAATATATGAGTATTCGTGTCAGCTAGATAATCTTCCCACCTAATCCAAAATTTATCGTTCTGAAAATAGGTTGTTATTGGTAGACGATGGTTGTCTTCAAATACTTCGACATCACGTATATCTTCGATTTCATCTAATTTAATAAATCGATAGCGTTGATGAGAGTTAGACTCTGTAAAAACATATTTTTGTTCTTCTGTTACTATTAAATCTCCGTTATCTCTAACATCTAGAATAACGTTAATAAAATCCCAATAAAAAGACGGTGCCTGTGCAGAACTCGGTAAAGCCCATCCCAAAGTTATAAGCACTGCCAAGAATAAAGAAATAATAACTGTAGTTATTGTCTTAAATTTAATCGATCGCTTTTTAGCGATTCGATCGAGCAAAAAAGAAAAATCGGGCTTGGGGATAATCCAATTTTTCTCTGTATTAATCCATTTAGAAGCCAAGTCACTTCCAAAACGAATATCTGGAGATGACCAAATATCTATAGGCGGAGTATCACCAAAAAACTTAATGTAACTATCTAAAGTTTGGCAATACAAATTTTTGTATTTTGTTGTTTCTGAACTTCCACCTTGGCTTGGTTGATGATGTAGAGGCTTGTCTAATAACTGAGTGCAAAATTCATTCCAATAAGAATGGGTATAAGTCAAATGAAGGTGCCAAACTCTGTCTACTTGCTCGGATGGAGTAACAATATGTTCTGCAACTACTGCTAAAAAAGCAAATTTACGGTATTCTTCAATAGCTCTACGAGCATATTCAAAATTCCAATTATTTTCATGCGCCAAACGCCGAACAAAAGTATATTTAGTATCGGGTTTGTCAAAAGAAAATGCTTTTATCTTGGCAAAAAGTTGCTGTTGTTCACAATTCATATTAGATAGTAGCAAGTTTTATCTACTTACTGTTTCTGTATATCTTTATTTTAAAAATATTAAATACGACAATTGAATTTACAATATGCCAGTTAAGTTATTGGTTAGACAAAAATATTTCTATTGAAGCTATTAATTTTTTGAACAATTTTTGACTGGACCTTTAGAGGTTGGCTATGCCAATGGATGTAGCGCAATTACTTAGGCATTAAAGCAAGCAGTTTGAAGGTATTAATTATCAACAAGTAAATTTAAATCGAAATGGGATAAGCTATTTATTGTCCTTCGCTGTCTGTTAAATGTTATGGATGCTTTTGCACATGTTTCCCCTGAATGGACGAAAACAGCCGTTCACGCCGTTGATTTTCGCTGTCCGAGCTGCAAATCGAGTCCAGTAGAAGCTAAAAATGTGTGGTTAAATCGTCGCGCTCCCGTAACTATTGAATACAATCGACGCAAATGGCAAGAGTTTTATCAGTGCGAGTGCAATACGGTGTGGTGGGGCTGGAGCAGCGACCGCCCACCAACCAATTTCGAGCAGTAAGGCAATTTAAGACTTTGTCGCTCGCCTGAAAAGTTTTATTCTAGTACATAATTTTAATTAAGCTTGCCTTTATATGCAGTTCGACAAAATTCTAATCGCCAATCGGGGAGAAATTGCTCTACGAATCATTCATACCTGTGCCGAAATGGGTATTGCTACGGTTGCGGTACACTCTACTATCGATCGCCAGGCTCTCCACGTCCAGCTTGCAGATGAGGCAGTTTGTATCGGTCCTCCTGCTTCTAGTAAAAGCTATTTAAATATTCCTAATATTATTGCTGCTGCTTTGACTCGTAACGCGACAGCGATTCATCCTGGTTATGGTTTTTTAGCAGAAAATGCTCGATTTGTCGAAATCTGCGCCGATCATAAAATCGCCTTTATTGGTCCTTCTAAAGATGCCATGCTGGCAATGGGAGATAAATCTACAGCAAAAAAAACCATGATTGCCGCAGGAGTACCTACCGTACCTGGAAGCAATGGTTTGTTAAGAGATGAAGAAGAAGCGATCGCTACAGCAGCAGAGATTGGCTATCCCGTAATGATTAAGGCTACCGCAGGCGGTGGTGGTAGGGGAATGCGGTTGGTTAGAGATAAAAATGATTTAGTCAAGCTATTTCAAGCTGCAAAGGGAGAAGCAGAAGCTGCTTTTGGTAATAGTGGCGTTTATTTAGAAAAATTTGTCGAAAATCCCCGTCATATTGAGTTTCAAATTTTAGCCGACTCTCACGGTAACGTTATTCATCTAGGAGAAAGAGACTGTTCGATTCAACGCCGCCACCAAAAGTTATTAGAAGAAGCTCCTAGTGCGGTTCTCAGTCCCAAACTGCGTGCGGAAATGGGGGAAGCGGCAGTAAACGCAGCCAAATCGATTAACTACGTGGGTGCGGGAACGGTAGAGTTTTTACTCGACAAAACTGGCAGTTTCTACTTTATGGAAATGAACACTCGCATCCAGGTAGAACATCCCGTAACCGAAGTTATTACAGGACTCGATTTAATTGCCGAACAAATACGCGTCGCTCAGGGAGAGAAATTAAGACTTACTCAAGACCAAATTAAATTGAACGGTCATGCGATCGAGTGTCGGATAAATGCTGAAGATCCCAAACATAATTTTCGCCCCCATCCAGGACGTATCAGTGCCTACTTACCCCCTGGAGGTTTGGGTGTCAGAATGGACTCTCACGTGTACACCGACTATGAAATTCCTCCTTACTACGATTCTTTAATCGGCAAATTAATAGTCTGGGGTGAAAATCGCGAGATGGCGATCGCCAGAATGAAACGTGCCTTAAGAGAATGTGCCATTACAGGAGTTCCCACAACCATCGGCTTTCACCAACAAATTCTCAACACTCCCGCTTTTATTAACGGCGAAGTCTACACCGACTTTATTCAACGACACCTCTTGAAAGAGTAGCAAGTAAAAAAGACGAGGAGACTGGAAGATTTCACTTTGCCAGGGACTTCTCCTATTTTTCTATACTCCCTAAAGCCCAAAACCACAGCGAGTAGGCGTAAAACGTCGCTCCTGCGTACAGCGCGTATGCGGCTTTGAGGCGGTAGCCTCTGTACTTGGCTACTATCACAGCCTGTGCTAAAGCCTATCTAAACTTGCTACTTGCTACTTAATTAAGTGCCATAGTAATTACTCCTTGTTGACCGAGCAATATTTCGCGCAACAAAGTACAAATACCCACCCAGATAATTGGTGTTATATCTACGCCACCAATTGGAGAAACTATTTTTCTGAGCGGTGCGAGTAAGGGTTCGGTAGGAAAAGCAACTAAAATCCAGGGAAGGCGATTTAATTCGATTTGAGGATACCAGGTCAAAACAATTCGTAGGATGAATAAAATAGTCATCAGTCCCAGAAATAGATTTAAGACTAAAGCTCCTGCACTGTATAAGTTCATGTACCAAATTTAAAATATGACGTGCGTTCTATGGTTATTTTAGCTAATAGGACTTAACGCTCTGCACTTTTAGGCGGTCGCATCGATAGTTTCTATGCGGTCGTACGATCGGAGAGAAGAAGTAGATTGACCGAGCAACAGCAAATCCTCTTTTGTAATTTTGCTATAAAACTCTACAGAAAATTTTAAAATAGTAGAATGCGTGCCGAAGAATACAGCTATCCAAACAAACTGTTACCATTTTGGCGATCGCTATTATTTATTTAATATACTATATTACTATTAAAAATTGTTGAAATACAGCTATCACGTCCAGATGGAGGATCTTCCTTTAATTTTAGTAGGTCCTATTTTGCGTCGGACACAAGCCGATCGCGTTACAGTTTGGTTGGCATTAAAAGAGTCGAGTCAGGTAGAGCTAAAAATCTATGCTACCGAGTCGGGTAAGGGAGAAAATCTCCAACAGCTTGTAGCAGAAGGAAAAACTAATACTGTCCAAATAGGAAAATATTTACATTTAGCAACGGTAACAGCCAGATCGACTTCAGATAGTTATTTAGAACGAGGACGAGTTTATGCCTATAATTTATGGTTTGCCGACAGACAACAAGATTTAGTTGCTGCCGCCAATACCGAGAGTTTTACTAGCAATCTAAGCTATTTTACCCATCAGCTACCAACTTTTACTTTACCTGCCAAAGATCCAGGTCAGCTACAAATCGTTCACGGTTCTTGTCGCAAACCTCATGGTGGTGGCAAAGATGCTCTAGCTTTAGTAGACAATCTAATCGAGAGAGGAGCGAGTTCGGCCAACGAGCGTCCCCAACAGTTATTTCTTACAGGCGATCAGATTTACGCTGACGATGTTGCCGATCCGATTTTGTGGCTCGCTCAAGGAATTGGCAGCTTGTTGCTGGGGTGGGAAGAAAAACTGCCTTTATTAGAAGGCTCGATCGCTGCCAGTCAATTACCACCAGGAAAACGTAGCGAAATCGCTCGTATAGAAGGTGGCTTTACTGGCATGTTAGATAAACAGCCAGAAAAAGCTAAAAGTCATCTGTTTAGCTTAGGCGAATTTTTTGCCACTTATTTATTATCCTGGTCGCCAGTGCTCGCACCAGATTACTTTCCTAAAGGCAATAGCCTGTTTGATGGCGAGCGCGCCAAAACCTGGGATAGTGAAGTTACTAAAATACAAAGCTTTTTTAGCACTTTAAGTCAGGTTAGACGCGCATTAGCAAATATTGCTACTTATACCATTTGTGACGATCATGATGTTAGTGATGACTGGTATCTCAACCGCGAATGGTGCGATCGCGTTTTGAGTAAGCCTTTAGGCAGACGGGTATTGCTAAACGGATTGCTCTCTTATGCTCTCTGCCAAGCTTGGGGTAACAGTCCCGAACAGTTTGTCTCTGAATCTGCGGGAGAAAAATTATTACAGGCAGCAGTTCGTCACTCGGCAGCAGCAGGAATTGATTTAGCTACTATTACCGAATTAGACCGCTATTTGGGCATACCGCCTCAAAATGCCGACACTGGATTGCCTCAGCTAGAGCGGGATGGAAAGGTCTGGATTTTACAGCGCGATCGCGAAGCTTTGTCCTGGCATTACCGTCTGCGTCACTCCCAGCACGAAATTATTGTCTTAGATACCCGAACTTGGCGTGGCTATCCTCAAGAACCAAAAGGAATCGCGCCACCGATGTTGCTCTGTCCTACAGCTTTTAAAGAACAGCTAGAACTCCCTTTAGAATTTAGCGATAACCTCAATCAGACGGGAAAAACCGATATTAAACTGACAATTATCGTCTTACCAACCAATATGGTTACTCTCTCGATAATTGATAAAATTCAACGTCTAGACCTCAACAGAAACAAGGTTTTTGATAACGATGTCGGCGATTCCTGGAATTTCAACGAAACTGCTTTTGCCAAACTCATTGTCAGTCTATGTCAGAGACGAGATCGCGTCGTGATTCTCTCAGGAGATATCCACTATAGCTGTGCCGTTCGCCTGAGTCAGTGGTACGGTTCGGCTCGAAAAGCTTCGGTATTAGTACAGTTGACCTCCAGCGCGTTTAAAAACTCCGAGTTAAAGACTCAACTCATACACACCAAGCTTAAATATTTACTACCAGAACCACCCGAAAACTGGCTAGTTTGGCAAAAACCTTTGAATTTTGCCAGAATTCCCGCCCCTTGGTGGCGACGTTTGGGTTTTGGTCGCGTGCGATCGCTACCTTCAGCTTTTCCTGATTGGCAATATCGTGTCGAGTGGAGCAAAAGGAGAGCGTCGAAACAAGCTTGGCAACTAAAAACATCAGGCAAAAAACAATCTAATTTATGGCAGCGATTTCTAGACTTTATTGCCTATCTCTTATGGCGCAATCCTTGGTTTCAACATGGCGCAGAGGTAGTAGGACACAACAACATTAGTTTGGTGCGATTTCAAGTGTCGCCTACAAATGAACCTCTGTTGGTAATTCAAGAAACTTACTGGCATCCACCAGATAATACACCCGCTACTGTTAAATGTGAGTACGTTGTCGATCTTAATTCTGATTCGCCTCCGCCTTTAAAAGCTAGCGATCGCAATTAATACCAATTTCATAAAATAAAGCTACAGATAAATTGCAACAGAGCAGGGGAGAAAGAAGTTTATTATTGTCGTTCTATCAAACTAAAAATCGCTGAAAATAGAGCGAACGTGCCAGCTAACAAGGTGCGTTTTCTGCTTCGCAAGCACCAATGCTTACCCAAGTACTAGAGCCATTGGCGAAGTGTTCTTTTTTCCAAATTGGCGCGTTGTGTTTCAAAGTATCGATCGCATAACGGCAAGCTTCAAAAGCTTCGCTACGATGGGGACAACCCACCGCAACTAATACGCTGATTTCGCCAATCTTCAAGTGTCCGACGCGATGATGAATTACAATTCGGTTGACATCTTGCCAGGTAGCGCGAATTTGAGCGGCAATCGAATTAAATACCGCGATCGCCATTGGTTGATAAGCCTGATATTCTAAAGAGACTACTGGCTTGCCGTCGGTTTTGTTGCGTACCATACCGCTCATAACTACAATTGCTCCATTAGCGGGATCGTCTGCTAACTCGTATACTTCTGCCATTGATAGTGGCGCGAGGGTAATAGCAAAACTATCTTTAGGATTGGTAACGGTTTGGGGTGATAGAGAAAGTGAAGTTAAATTCATGAAATCGCAAATAGAGCTTTCAATCGACCTAATACCTAATGTCTCATCTGAATCCTAGCAAAACTGCAAAATTTCTGTAGCTACAGTTTGGGGTTTTTCTAAATGAGGAACGTGTCCGCAACGCTCGATCCACACTAACTTACTGTTGGGAATAGCGCGATCGAACTTGGCTGCATCTTTAGTTCCCAAAATTTTATCTTGTCTGCCCCATAAAATTAATGTGGGTTGCTGAATTTGAGCGATCGCCCTAGTAAAAGAACCATAACCACCACTTTTGGTAAAAGCAATTAAAGCCTTATTCCAATTTTGACACTGGAGATGCAACGCCGCACAAAGTTGCGCGTCGGCGTTAGCCAAACTCTTGTCGTAATAAGCCGCACGACTGATATTTTGACGTACTTTTGGCTGGCGCAGAAATTCAGTAGCCAGGTAATCTAAAGGAGGAAACATAAATTTACCGATCGCAGGCTGTTTTGCTAAACCCGCACTGTCGAGCAATACCAGCTTGGCTACCGCTTCGGGATAAGTTAGAGTAAAATCGATCGCCGCCGCACCTCCCATCGACGCACCGACTAATACTACTGGTTGCTGGATTAAAGTTTTCCAAAAATAGTAAAGATGAACCTTTATAGTTTCTGGGTTTAGAGCAATATCGGGGTTGCGATCGCTAAAGCCAAAACCCAGTAAATCTACACCCCAAGTTGCTTTACTCTCTGCCAATAATGGTATGAGACGGCGAAACTCCAATAAAGAACTGTCAAAACCATGAAGTAATAATATTGGCGGCTCGCCACTTCCTTGCTTAACATAAGTAGTAGGAATAGACTCTGAGCTTAAAGGAGTGGCAATTGCTGCTGACTCAATTTGTTTGGTTAGAGCGATCGAGGTAGCTTCAGTTAATTTATTGGCTGCGGGAGAAATAAAGCTCGGCAACATGTAGATTTAGATTTGCTCATTGTATTTAGATCCTATAAGAAAATTTGCAAAAGAACCTAGTTTGCTAGCAACAGAGTAAAAGACTGAGTTAAAGAGCGATCGCTAACAGTCAAATCTGTTTGGTGCGGACGCAAGCTGAAATTTTAGGTATAGCAGTGGACAGAAGAACTAGGACATCTCAAGCTACTAAAAGCCTTACAAATTAGGCATCTTAGTTTTGACTTTTGACTTTTGACTTTTGACTTTTACTATATTTGTTATTTCTCTGACTTTTTGCTCGTATTCGTCATCGTTAAAAACGGGAGTTAATTCTTTTAGAGACAGCGATTGAACCAAATCTATCCAGGAACGACAGCCGCGATATGCTTTGTCAAAGGGAATTATTTGCGGTTGAGCGAGACGATAAACTCTTAGTAGTAAAACAAATAAAGGTCGCTCGCCCTTCCAATCTAGCCGCTCTTTCACCATTTGCTCGTTCCAAATATGATAGTCGTGTAGAGCTTTGACGCGATCGCGATCGCTGAGTGCTAAAACCTCGGTTATTTCTGCATAGCTGCCAATACGAACTGTTTTTGGATGCCAACCAGACTCCACTGGTTGTACTTCCGCAGCAAATTCTGGTTTGAGTAACTGCGGTTTTTGATGTTCGTAGGTAGGATATAGCCAAACCTGCCGATGTTTAGCTTGAAAATGTCCGCCCTTTTCTTTAATGCCACCTTTACGAAGCAGGATAATGATTTTGCCCGTTTCTAAAGCTTCGATCGCAATTGCCCACTCTTTTAAAGCGTGACAAAGTTGTTTGGTACTAGCAGCAGATATCATCTGATTATATGTCTGGTTACAGCTACCTATATTTTATATTTAGCATTTAGCATGTTCAACTGCTCATTATTTATTGTTCATTGTTCATTGTTCATTGTTCACTGTTCATTGCTCATTGTTCACATATAAGCTCTAGGCTCTTGATAATAATTGGTGGTAAATTCAAGTTGTAATAACAGCCTGCTTTTTTGAGTCGGCATAGTACCTTTATGAAAACAAAAGGTATCTTCTACAAATCCAAAGCCTTTCTCTCCACAGATTTGAATAACATTCTCTTCTCCATAAGCTTTAATTAGCTCGGAGTCGGGAATAGAGGCAGTATGTTGTCCAATGAGTTGGTGCCAAAGCCGCTTATTTTTGTGGGATTTTAAAATACAAATATGTGCGCCGCTGGAGAGATCGACATCGGTAAGGTAGAAAAAGAATTTAAGAGATTGATAGTCGTCAATATCATAATGAAAGACTTGCGCGTCTTGGATCATTTGTGAATAGCTGCTCTGATTGGGAAAGCTCCAACATAACTCGCTTGTTAAATAGACAGCAGGTTTTTTAAAATATTGTCGCGCAATTTCTAATAATATAGGATCGTTTTTAAGGCGTTGGAAGGCATCACATTTAAGATGAGTATCTAAATAGCTGGCAAGCCTATATTTTCGAGGAAACGTTTTCTTTGGATCTACGAGTAAGGGGTGCTGAAGATTGCGATTGCCATAGCAATAGTTACGAGCAGCAAAGTCTAGTAGTTCTTGTAAAATCCCTTCTGGTAATTGTAGTCCTAAAAAGCATCCTTCTGTTTTTAAACAAGTTACAACTCTAGCAACATTTAACTCTTTAAATAAAGATGGTGACTCTAAAGTATTTTGGGACGCAGTTTTAATATTACTATGGAAGTAACGGCTGATTTGACGAACAAACTCAAATCTAGCTAGTTTTCGCATCAAATAAAGCCGAGGATATCGAGTCAGACATTGATAATCTCGGGACAAATAGCTTTTAAATTTATTATTCAGAACGATAGCTTCAACTGAATTTAATTTTAACATTAATAATATAAATAATAATTTTTGTTGCTTAAGTTTAACCTTTAATATTACATTGTGTCCAATCCTATTCTAAAATTCACTCTATGTACATAATTTATTAATTTTACTTTTAGCTACAATCTATAGTAGTTAAAGACAAGATCGAGTCACTTTAAAATTATTCTAACTATTCTCTATTCCTTATTCTCCGTTTCCTTTTGAATAAAAAGATAAATGATGCGATCGAGATTAGGAAGTATTCAGTAATTTTAAAGATTAAGTTTAGAAGTTATTAATAAAGTAAAGTCTAGAAAAAGCTAGTGCGAGCAATGCTATAATCATTAGTTTTTAATAATTTGTGCGATCGCCGTTAAAAATTCTTCCTCAATGTAAGGTTTAGAAAAATAAACATTTGCTCCCAATTGTTCGGCTAAAATACGATGTTTTTTATTTTGACGAGAAGTAAGCATTGCTACGGGAATTTCCAATAGTTCCCCTTGTTGGCGACGCTTTAATAAAAACTCTAAGCCATTCATATTTGGCATTTCGATATCGCAAATTACTAAAGCAATTTGGGTATTGTTTGTAAGAACTTCTAACCCCTCACATCCATCTCGCGCCTCCAATACTTCATAACCATTCTTCTCTAAAGTTAAAGCCATAGTGCGCCGCAATGAGGCAGAGTCATCAATAATCAAAACAGATTTTTTAGTTAAATTGTTGGATGCGATTGGTTTGGTATGATTATCGTTGTCACAGATTACTTCGTCGTTGCACGGTGGAATAATCTGCGATCGCCGACCGATTTGCAACACTCGGTCTATTTCTTGCAAAAAATCTCGTTCGTTATAGGGTTTGGTAAAATATCCGTTAGCATCTAACTGCATTGCCAATTGATAGTGTTCGTTCCCACTACGAGAAGTCAGCATAATTATTGGGATTTTGGCTAATTGTGAGTTACGGCGGCGCATTGCCAAAAATTCTAAGCCATTCATCACTGGCATTTCCAGATCGCAAATAATTAAGTCGATATTGGACTGGAGACGAAATTTTTTCAACGCTTGTTTGCCGTCCGAACATTGAATAGTTTGATAACCTCGCTTGCTCAAACTCAAAGCCATAGTTTGACGCATGGCAGCAGAATCATCGATAATCATAATTGTTTTGGCTCTAGCTACTTGTTTGAAATCCGCTCTGTCACTAGTCGATCGCCCGTCATCTAATGTTGCTGTAGGTTGAACTTGACGATCTAAGACTTTATTGCTGTTGTTTTGAGTGTTAACTAAAACTTCAATTAGAGCTTGTCCGTCAAACACGGGAATGAGAGTACCATCACTGAGAATCGAACAACCGCAGATATAGCTGGGGGTAGGGATCTCCTGAAAAGCTCTGGCTTTGCCAATCGCACTATCAATAGGTTCTATTGGTAATTCAAGCTCGCAGAATGTGTTTTCAATCTCTAAAGCAAAGAATTTTTGCCTCCACCGCACGAGCAACAACGGTAAAGGCGAATCTTGAGGACTGGTGAGGGTTTTAAAAATTTTACTGTTTAAATTTGTCGGGTAAATTGAGCAGTTCTCTGGCAGCATCTTGGATAAAGCCAGCACGGGGATTAGACTTTGATGCCACAATAAAAATCTTTGCTTCTCGGCTACTTTAATTTGTTCGGCTTCTGGAATAATAAGCTCGGTAATACTGTCCGAAGGTATAGCAAAAGCAGTTGTACCCAAAGAACAGATTAGCAGTTTAGTAATAGTCAGATTTTTAGGTAAACGCAAGCTAACGGTAGTTCCTTTTCCAGGGATAGAAGTAACCACAATTTTGCCTTTCAAGGATTCTATCTGGGAGCGAACTAAACTCATTTCTATTCCCCGTTGCGATCGCTTGCCGTTTTCTCGCTCGCGATAAAATTCGGCTGCAAAAATATGGTTATATATTTCCTCCTGACTGGCTTTTTTGGCTCGTTCGGCAGAAAGGAGTCCGCGCTCGATCGCCGTTCGAGCAATTTTTTCAAGCTCCAATCCTCGTCCATCATCTCTAACATCGATAATAGTGCGATCGCCTTGATAGTAGGCGTGAATTTCAATAGTTCCTGTTTCTGGTTTTCCTTGCTGGTAACGTATTTGAGGTGCTTCAATACCCCAAGCAAAACTATGACGCAATAGATACAGCAGAGGATTGTAAAGTTTTTCTAAAACCGCCTTGTCTACCAATACATCGTCACCAGTTAACTTGAGTTTTACTGGCTTGCCTTCTTTGCGGGACAAGTCGCGCACTATACCAGGAAACCGTCGAATAACTTTTTCTAGAGGTAGCATACGCGCCCAGATAAGTTCATGGCGCATTTTTCCTAGCAGTCGATCTTGAACTTCAAGGTGGCGATCGTTTTGTTGGCTAAAATTAGCAACATCATCGACATTTACTTCTAGCTCTACTGCTGTTTCTAGTATTTCTCGCACCAGAGAGGAGAGTAAACTGTATCGCTCCATTTCTGACGGCTCTAACTCTGACTCGGCTTCATTAGTAGTCGGTTTTGCAGTAGGATGGCTTTCTGACTCCCAAAGCGTCCGCTCCGATACTTCTTGTAGTTTCTCCGATACACTTTGAAGATAGAGTAATTTTTTAGTCAGTTTGCCGAGACTACTTTGCATCTGTTGATTTTGTAGTGCGAAACTGTTACGCTCGATGGCTAACTCACCAATGAGTTTATTCATTATTTCCCAACAGTCTAAAGAAGTAGCCGCTTTAGATATCTCAGGTCGAGCCAATTTGCTGTTACAGGCTGAAACTCGATAAGTATTATCATCGAGCAACTCTATAGCAGCATCAATAGGAGAATGGTCGGCAGTACTGCCTGAGACAGAATCTTCAGTAAAATTATCTTCTACCAACAAAGCTTCAAGTGCTGTTAGCTGTTCCTCACTGCTGTCGGTTGAGGACATCTTGTTTGAAGACTCGATTTTTAATAGGTCATCTAAGCCATTGGAAGGTTCGTCAGTTGGCTTGGCAGGGGCTTGAGACAGAGCTAGCAATTGCGGAGACACTTCACCACCTCGATCGCGATCGCCTGCTAAAATTGCGGTGCGAGCAGCTTTACAGTCAGCTATAGTCAGTTCGATAATTTCTCGAACGCGATCGGGATAATTATCTAGTGCGGTTGTGGCGGTAAGAAGGATTTCGTCAAACCCAGGTAAATTTAACTGTTCGGCAAATCCCAAACCTTCCTCCAACTGCGATCGCAATTCTGTCTCTAAATTGTAGTTATGGGGGTGATGTAAAACCTCTTGAAGATGCTCTATTATCTGTAGTAAATCTATTCTAAAAATTGAAGCGACAATATCTACTCCTAAATCATTGGCATTAGGAATATAGCTATTTGTATTTTTAAGTGCATCGCCCAACCGTAATTTTAAAGCCGAAAAAACTGGTTCTGCGGTAGATAAAGCCACTGCTTCGTCATGAATACCCGTTTTTATTTGCTGGAGCAGAGGATGGCGCAGACAATTATAACCTTGCAATAACAATCTTTCTAGCTCGTCATTTATTTTTACACTGTCGCTATACAAAGCTTTAATAAAGTCTTCCAGTTGATGTGCTATGGCTGCGATGGCTTTAAGCTTGACGCTTGCCGCACCTGCTTCAATTGAATGAGCTGCCTTCATTAAATCGTGAACCTTGGCAGTGCTGTGGTCTTGTTTGAGGTCGAGCAAGCCCTCTTCTAGTATCTGCAAAAGTTCTTTTGCTTCTTCAACAAAGAATTGGTAAGCTTGGTCGCGAATATCGGGATTGAGAGACATAGTTCGATCTAAAAAAATCTGGTTTTGGATTTGCCGATATCTGTCTATAATTTTTTTGTAGGCTAGCTGCTCGGATTTTTGTGATGTGGTGCGAAGTATTTTTAAGCTATGAATTGTATGATTTGGTATATCTGCACTCTGCACTTTATAACTTTTATTTATAGTTCCCAGATAAGCCGAAAAAATAACAGTTTTTAGTTTTGTGTTGAAGATATAATACAAATATATGGGTTCTGTACAAAATAAAGGCGTTGCACAATTAAAGTATGATTTGTACGGCTATTATTTTTTCCTCAATCATATAAGTTTTGCGATCGACAATATTGCTGCTAGAGGTGTCTTGTGTCTCAACTGCCAAAGGAATGACATATTGTTGACACATTACTACAGTATTTTTACTACTAAGCAATTAGGAAAACTAATAAAAACTTATTAAAGTAATAAGCCGATGTTTACTAGAACTATACGAAGCTGGTGGCAAAAATATCGCGAAGCAATTAAACCCCGTCCAGTTTGAAAACTGGAGTTTTGGCTCAAAATCAAATAGGCTGATTAAGAGAAGAAAAATAAGATCGATTTGATGTTAAAAGTAGATTACGCTCGTTGGAATCAAAGCAAAGAGTTATTAAGAACAGAGGCATTGGCTGCCAAACATCCTCGAACAAGAGAGAGACTGATGGCATTGTATGAAATTAGTGAAGGGAAAAGTGCTACAAAGGTAGGGGAACAAACCCGAAGAAATCCCCAAACAGTAATGGAATGGGTGCATCGTTATAATCAAGAAGGTCTCAAAGCCGTCGAGTATCAAAGAACGGGAGGAAGAAACCCTTTTTTTCCGAAACGGTGCGAAAAGATTTAGGGAATCAAATCCAGAAAGCTCTTTTAAGGTCAGCATTAGCACCACAAGAAAGAGGGAGGAAATCTCAAGGGTTTCCACGTTGGACGTTAAAAAGATTCGTCCACTGGCTGAAACAGAAGTGGAAGATAAATTGTTGTCGAGAGACAGTCAGAAAAACTCTTAAGCAGATGGGTTTTTCCTGGAAGAAAGCGAAGAAGTTGCTTAATAAAGGCAATACCGCCAAAAGAGCTGAATTTGTCGAACAAATTACTGAATTATTAGAGGATGCACTTCATCAAAAGCGATTAATTATCTATATTGATGAAGCCCATATACATTTAGATACCGATGAAGGTTACGGTTGGTCAATTCGGGGAGAAAGGTTTTGGGTCAGCTCTAGTTCTCCTGGAAGAAAGAAAGTCTCTTTTTATGGTGTTTACCTCTATAATCAGGCGCAAACCAGAATTTTTCCTTATGAGAAAGCAGAGAAAATTAATACCATTGATGTTCTCAAAAAGTTGCGAGTCGAATTTCCCCAGCAACAAATAACTGTGGTTTGGGATGGCGCACCATATCATCGTGCTAAAGTGGTCACCGAGGCAGCATCAGCAATGGACATCCATCTTCTACAATTACCTGGCTATAGCCCAGATTTTATGCCTGTCGAACATCTTTGGCAATGGCTCAGAGAAGACATAACTTATCATGTTTGTTATGACCAACAACAAGAGTTAATTTCTGCTGTTGCTGATTTTCAGCATCTAATTAATACTACTCCACTGTTTTTAAGCGATCGCTTGTGGGTTAAAAAACACCTCGATCCAGAAGAAGAAAAACTACGGTTTTCAAAGTAGATGCGGTTTAGATGTTCCAATCTTCGAGAAGAATTGAGGCTTTTACTTTATGGCGAAGGCAATGAAGAAGAGCTAGCTAAAATTTTAATCGGATCTGAAAAATATGCTCATCCAGGAAAATCGGAAAGCTGGTATCTAGAAACAGTCATTCACAAGTTGAAAACAAGATCTACAGCGTATTGATAACTTTCTCAAGGTATATTTAAACTCAGGTGAATCGAGGACAACAAGATGAAAGAAATTCCTTTAGATGCTACCGTTATCTGTCTTGATGGCGAATGTGGTAAATCAAGCCATGTAATTATCGAAAACAACAGTCAGCAAGTTACTCATTTGGTAGTCAAAAGTTCTAATTTTTTAGAATCTCATAAATATTTGGTGCCGATTGGAGCAGTAATAACTACAAATTCTGAAGCGATCGAGTTGTCCTGCACTAAAAAAGAACTAGCAGCTATGCCTTCTTTTACCGAGATGCGGTTTTTAAATCCTAATACCGCTAAATTTGAACCGCTAGAAAACTTCGATGAAGAGTCAATATATCAAAGCAGTTCTCATTTGATGTGGTCGGATTTGATGTGGTCAGATCCGCTATATGGCGAAAGCACATTATCTATGCCGATAGAAACAGAATTGATTCCCGATGGAGAAATAGCAATCCATAGAGGGGCATCAATAGAAGCTACTGACGGGCATATTGGCAAAGTAGAGGGGTTTTCAATCGATCCAGAAGATAAACATCTCACTCATTTAGTACTGCAAGCAGGACATTTCTGGCACAAAAAAGAGTTGACTATACCCTTATCAGCGATCGCCCGTATGGATGAAGAATATATCTATTTAAAACTTGACAAACGAGCAGTGAAATCTCTTTCAGTTTCAAAACCTAGTTAAATTAGCGTAGTAGACAAAAATCATTGTTGATATCTCTCGATGCGATCGCGAAACTTCTGTAATATCTCGTCGTCAACTTCGGTTTCTGCGGGAGCGGGCATTGGTTTTGGTGTGGTTGATGGCTCGGAAACAGATGGCTGCTGTGGTGGTGATTCTGTCTGTCTTTCCCTTTCCAACTGTTCCTGGCGTGCCTGTCTTTCACGCTCTAGCTGCTGTTGACGTGCGGCTTCGCGTTCTTGCCGTTCTCTTGCGGCTCGTTCCCGTTCTTTTTGTTCCTGGCGGGCGGCGCGATCGTATTCCGAACCAGCTACGGTAAAATTAATTGTTACTCCCACCGATGCGCTACTGTCACTGGAACTAAATTTCATCTTTCTGGCAGCAAGCAAAGCTTGTCGATTGAGTTGGCTGTTGCTATTGGCAGAAGCAATTGTGGCACTGGTAACATTCCCATTGGCATCGACAGTTAATTTTATTCCCGCACTGCCTTCGGCTCCTTCTAATGAGGCAGGATATTCTGGTTGGCAGTTACTAATACAGCTAATTCCTCCACTGCTACTGGGTTCGGGAGGTGATGGGGTGCTACTTCCAGTGGCAATCTTACTTGGCGTATCTGTGTTGCTGCTAGAAGTCTCTGACACCGAGTTACTCTCATTAGTAGAATTATTTAAGTTAGGTTGAGTTTTTTCTTTCTCTGGTGCGGTAGCAACTGCTGGTGAGGGTGCTGGAGTGGAAGAAGTTAGAACTTTCTTCGGCGTTGGTTTTGGTGGTGTTTCGGTTTTAACGGGTTTGGGTGTTTTTACAGGAGGGGTTTTAGCTGTTGGTAGTTCGGGTTTTGGTTGCTCGACTACTGGTTTAGGTTGAGGTTTGGGTTTTGATTGCTCGACTACTGGTTTGGGTTTGGGTTGTGGTTCGGATTTTGGTTGCTCGACTACTGGCTTAGGTTCGGGCTGGGGTTTTGGTTCTGGCTTATTGACAATAGTTATCTCCATCGGTTTTTCGGCTATTTTTGTTGACTCAAAAGACCACCGAGGAAAAGCATAAACAAGTATGCCATGCAATAATGCCGAACTAGCAAAACCAAATACAAGTAGTTTTTTCAGTTGTTGTCGTTCCTGCTGACGTTGTTGAAGACAAAATTTAGAAGTAGTCATGAAGAATGTTGTCGAGCGGTTAAAAAGTCTAATTTTGGGTCAACCTTGAGAAGTCTGCTAGTCGTTTGTATCTCAGGCTCTAGCTAGTCAAGAAAATTAACTGCAAAGCCTGCAAAGCTTAGTTTATCGATAACTTCTTTTATCAAAAAAATATATCATGAAAATTTACTATTGTTAATTATTTGCATTTATTACTTTGAGTCCAACCCAATAAATTTAGACAGAACTAGAAAATAAATAGCTCTTTGAGTTACTAGTTAGAGTAATGCGTGTTAGCCAAACGTCTTGCTCTGTGGGGTTTACGATCGCATCACCAATCGGGTATCTAAAGTAACTAACTAGAACGGCAAAAACAAAAAATTTATTGCGAATAATTGCCATAACTCATGGTAAGGTTTTAGATCGATAAGATGATAATTATTTGCAATTAGCTTGAGAGCAGTTTATGTCAATCGATAGTATTTGGACGGCAGGAGGAATAGTCAGTATTCCCTTGCTAGGATTTTCTTTATTGGCTTTATCCTTAATTATCGAACGGATAATTTTTTGGTGGCGAGTCAAAAACAAACAACGTCGCATTGTCAAAGAAGTTTTATTTTTGTATCGCAGCGATCCTTTAAGTGCGATCGCCAAATTAAAAAAGAACGCTCGTCTACCGATAGCGCGAATATTTTTAGAAGCAATGGAATTAGAACAGCCAACACCCGACGAGTTTCGCCTGGCTTTGGATAGTGCTACTCAGGCAGAAATACCAATTTTAAGAAAATTTGGCACCTGGTTTCAAACGATTATTACCGCTTCGCCTTTACTGGGACTATTGGGGACAATTTTGGGCTTAATCCAGTCTTTTGCCGCAATAGATTTGGGTAATGCTGCTGCAACTAATTCTGCTGGAGTTACGGGTGGATTGAGCGAGGCTTTAATCTCTACAGTTATGGGACTGGTAGTAGCAATTTTTACTTTATTGTTTGCTAATGCGTTTCGCGGTTTGTATCTGCGAGAGTTAGCATTTATTCAAGAATATGGCGGTCAGTTAGAATTAATCAATCGTCGTTATCATCAGGGAGTGAGAGAATATGCGACCCATTAATGAGACTGAAGATAATTTTGAAATCAATATTTTGCCGATGATTGACGTGATTTTCTCAATTTTGGCATTTTTTATTATCTCTAGTTTGTTTTTGACGCGATCGCAAGGATTGCCAGTAGACTTACCTTCGGCGCAAACAGCAGAACCAGAACAGTCGGTGCAGCTAAATATTACTATCGAAGCTGACGGCAAGATGTTTTTAGACAAACAACCAATTCAATTAAATGCTCTTGAAGGTGCATTGACTGACAAGATCGCGCCTGATTCCGAATCATTAGTAATTATCAACGCCGATGAAAAAGTCGAACACGGTACTGTAGTTAAGGTGATGGATCGCTTGCGTCAAGTACCAGGGGCAAGAATGGCGATCGCAGCAGAACAGGAGTAGATAGTGATTTTTAATTATTCAAGAACTAACTAAAAATTGAGGTAGACAAAAGCGGCGCGAAGTACCATAAACCATACTGCCAAAGTAGCGAACAAGTACAAGTAAAACCGCAGCAAAATTAAATTAAAAGTGCAGTGAACGACGCTATGCAGAACGCGAAAAATAACAAAAGTCCAAGCTGCATATAAGTATATAAAATCAACTTGTTTGGTGTCAAAAAGATATAGCACAATAGCATAAAAAATTACTGGAATCTCAAACAGATTTTTTAAATTATCTGATGGATTAGATACTTGAGGTGGCGAAAGCTTTGCCAGTGCATTATAGCCAACCAAATCCTGTGGCTTGACTTTTTGACTATTAATAAAACTGATGCGACGAATATACATATATACCCAAACGCAAAGTGTCAAAAATATTGTGGCAAAAAAGGGACTGAAAATTGATTCTTGTGTCATTTTTAGTTTTTTGTAAATTAATAGCTGGCAAATGAATAAAAACACGAGGTTGTTAGAATTAAAGTTAATATAGTCCGATTATTTGACTTGCTTCTAGTCCTCAATCGGGTACACTTTTAATTTCTTCGTTTGTGATAAGTTCTTTAAAGCTTTGATTGCAAGCTATTAACAAAAATTAAGCTTAAATTTAACAAGGTCAATCCCGCACCAAGAATAAATCCAAATAACTAATGGCTTCGGAGATCGCAGAATCTCTCGCCGAGCGCTTTTTCGAGCCAGCTATGAGAAAAAGGGGGTAGTTTGGCTTCAATCTTTAGCGGTTTATTTGGTACTCAAATTGGTGCTGGTATGGCACTGGCGATCGCTTGATTTTCTAGCTGTGGTTTCCTGTTAGCATTAGGTGGTTATGCTTTTTCCACACTACAAGAAGTGGAAAAACGAATACCAGACTACGAGCCAGAAAGGTAAACTAGCAATAACACCAGGCGATAACTAAATAAAGATTTAGTCGCAACAAGCGATCGCCAATGCCGCGGGCGAAAACAGTATTTTTGTCGCCATGCTTCAACAATAAAATAGAATATTAAACGGGGGTAAAAATTTTTACTAGTTCTGCTAACTATTGGTTTTTGTGGTTTGCAATCTATGAATCGATAATTTCTTTATTTATTGATAATTAAAAAGATCGCCCCAACCATTAGTAGAACGCTAAAGTTGTACCAAGCAAACCTTCTCAACTTGCGTCTGTGATAACTTGAAGTATGGAGAACCCAAGCGTAGGCTAATAAATATGAAACTTTTCTCTAACAAGCTGGGTGTTTATTTTGGCATATTAGCATTAGGCGGTGGCGCGGGATTTTGGGGTAGCCGTTATTTCAGGCAAGAGCAGATAGCAATCGAACAGTCTCCAGTGTATCCCCAGACAGTTTCGACTTTAGCAACTTCACCAAGTAATTTTGACTTTAGTGAAAACGTTAACTTTATTGCTACGGCGGTTCAAAAAGTGGGTCCTGCGGTAGTTCGGATTGATGCTTCACGTCAGATTTCTTCGGCACTGCCAGATATTTTACCCAACGAACCATTTCTCAGGCGTTATTTTGATAATCCCAATCCGTCTCTGCCAGATAAAGTAGAACGAGGAACTGGATCGGGTTTTATTATTAGTTCTGATGGTCGTCTGATTACTAATGCTCATGTAGTTGACGGCACCGAGCGAGTTCAAGTGACTTTAAAAGACGGTCAAGTCTATCAGGGAGAAGTATTGGGTACCGATTCAGTTACAGATGTAGCAGTAGTAAAAATTGATGCTGTTTCCCTACCGACAGTAACATTAGGAAATACTCAAGGGCTAACACCAGGAGAGTGGGCGATCGCTATTGGCAATCCTTTAGGTTTGGATAATACAGTTACGGTAGGGATTGTTAGTGCCATTGGTCGTTCTAGTTCTCAAGTTGGAGTCCCCGACAAACGAGTGAGATTTATTCAAACCGATGCGGCGATTAATCCTGGTAACTCTGGAGGTCCTTTACTAAATGCTAATGGTGAAGTGATTGGCATTAACACCGCCATTCGCGCCGATGCTCAAGGTTTGGGCTTTGCCATTCCTATCGAAACCGCACAGCGCATTGCCGCTCAATTGTTTGCCAAAGGTAAAGCCGATCATCCCTATTTGGGGATTCACATGATAACTCTTAATGACAGAGCCAAAGAAGAGATTAATTCTCAAAGCAAGCTTAATTTTAAAGTAAATAAAAATACTGGGGTATTGATAGTTAGAGTGATTGCTGATTCTCCTGCCGAACGCGCTGGTTTACAGCCAGGAGATATTATTGACAAAGTAGGCGATCGCCTGGTGACAGACTCTAATCAGGTACAAGAACAAGTAGAAAACAGTCAAATTGGCGAAGCTTTGAGCGTAGAAGTAACTCGAAAAGGTAAAGTAAAGATTATTGAAGTTAGACCGGGCATTTTTCCCGACACTACCTCTGAGTAATTAACTCAGTTTGTTGCTGTTAATTGACTAAATGTGTTTGAAGTAGAAGTTCATTCTGTTCTGCGAGATTTTATTAAAGAGCGAGGCGATCGCAATTGGGCGCATCATTTAACGATGGCGAGACTAGTTGCTAGAGCTTTGCGTTTGGAGCGATCGGCTCTGATGCAAACTGGTAGTAGCGTGAGCAAATATTGCTGGAGCTATTTAATGCCAGTTTTATGGGGAGAGCGATCGGTGCTGCTGGTAGCTCCGCGTTCGGTTTTACAATATTTATTAACAGAAGAAATTCCTCAGTTACAAGACTGGCTGGAAACTAGTAAACCAGTTAGAATTGGCGACCGCTGGGAAGCTGGCGATAGTTTGCTCTTGACTACCCCTGAAAGCTGGTTGAGCGATCGCCTCAAAGTGCAACACCGCTTTCCTGCAAATATTCCTACGATTATCGATCGCGCCGAAGATTTAGAGCAGTGGACGAGAAAGCTACTCACCATAAATCTCTCCATATCTGACTGGAATAGATTGATGGAATCTGCACCACAGTACGTCGAAACGATCCGCGACACCAAAGTCAAGTTGACTAAGGCAATCTTCAGCCGTCCGCAAAACCCCTATCAATGCTATTTGCTGTCGGGAATAGAGCCAGAACTCATCCAAAATTTGTGCGCCAAATTAGCTTCAGAAACTTTACTTACCCCAAAATTTAGCGATTTTTGGCAGCTATGGCAAGAGCGACCTAGTATCATTTGGTCATCTAGAGATAGAGAACGAGGAGTTTTCGAGCTTTATCTCGCCCCTGTAGAGGTAGCCACTTCTCTACAACCGATTTGGCAGCGTCAGCCAGTAGTGGTTACGGGTAGCTTTCTCGATCTCGATGCTTCAGCACCAATCTACCGTCACGAATTAGGGATCGAAGATATACTTTGTTTGAAATTCTCTCCCGACCGTCAATACGAACCAATTCAACTATACATCCCAGACCGTTTACCGATGCACAATACGCCTCAGTTTCAGCCAGCAGTACTCCAACAGGTAAAATTATTAGTAGGTTTGAGTAACAATATCGCTCGACCCGTAGTGATTTTAGTCGAAGACGTTCCGTTACAGGCTCAGGTAGGTTCGGTTTTAGCCTCAGAATTTGGTTCTCGCGTCCGAGTTGAAGATAGTAGAAATTTAAGCGATCGCGGTATTTTAGTCTGTGGCTGGTCTTTTTGGAAACTCCATCAAGATAAGCTACCCGTACCACAGCTATTGATCGTTGTTACTTTACCCCTTCCTTCTTTAGAAAATCCACTGGTTGCCAGCCGCGTTACCTACTATAAAAAACAGCGTCAAGACTGGTTTCGTTACTATCTTTTACCTAGTGCCTTGAGAAGGCTACAGCAAGCAATAGTTCCTCTGAGAGAAAGCCAAGGAGTAGTAGCTTTATTAGATAACCGCGTCAACTTTCGCAGCTATGGCAAAACCATCTTAGCGGCTTTAGAACCATGCGCTCGAATTAACTACATCGATCCGTCTTGGTTTGGCTATCTAGGCTCATAGAGCGCTCTTAAATTATCTTGTCGCGGCGAGAAGATCTCTTCCACTACTAAATAGCCAAACAGATGAAATATTTTACGAGGCTTCCTAACTATTTGAAACAGCCAATTACTTTTATCTTCATAAGCTACGGTTGAATCTATAACTTCTAAAAACTCCGTGTCGTAGAAATAGAGAAAATCATCAATTAACTTTTCTTGCTTTACTCTCCCCGTAGTGTTGGTATAACCTCTTTCAATAAAAAATTTAATTGCCGAGCGAAGCTATTATTGCCAACATAGAAATTACAGCAGCAATACCAATGACAATCAAAGCGAAAATCGCCAAGCCATATTGCAGCGTGTATAGCTTGCGTAATTGGCTCATTGCGTTCATTAGGTTATCAATATCGTTACCTGAAGTTTTGACAATGCGCTGAAAGCCGCCAGCCGCTAGTACATTCCAGCGTCCTATCAACAGAAGTAGAATTCCCTGAATGATGCCACTAATTCCACTATTAATAGGAACCTCTTCTTTTTGAATAAATATGTACGGTGACTAATTATTTGACATAATGACAAATTGTTGTCATGCAATTCAAAGCTTTATATGCTAGGCATCATAGCATTTTTATTATAATATTTGATTGACTTATATAATGACAAACAAAATGTCGTTTGTTTGCAAAATGACTAATTAGCTGTCGTTTATTGAAAATTCAGTTTTAAAGAAAAGTGACAAGATCTGTGTCACTTTTTTATTTAAATATAGAATTACATTATGTGTTTTTTAAAAAAACTAATTTACTAAAATGAATAGTGAAAGCACTTCCGAAACAAATTCAAAATTAGCTATATCTGATTTGGAAGACGACCGAGAAATAGTCATTACTTCTCAGCTAGAAGGAAAAGCAAAAGAGAGACTGGAGGTCATTCAAAGTTTGCTCGAACCCTGCGATCGCGCTACTTACGGGGAGAGATTAAGAGCGGGCGCAAAAAAACTCGATATTTCAGTGCGTTCGGTACAGCGACTATTTAAGAAGTATCAAGAGCAAGGTTTGACTGCTTTAGTTTCTACAAACAGAGTCGACAAAGGAAATCGTCGAATTAGTTCATTTTGGCAAGATTTTATTCTTCAAACCTATATACAAGGAAATAAAGGTAGTAAAAGAATGAGTCCAAAGCAAGTTGCTATAAGAGTACAAGCCAAAGCATCGGAAATTAAAGACAATAAGCCACCGAGTTATAAAACTGTATTGAGATTACTCAAACCAATTCAAAAGAAAAAAGAAAGAACTATTCGTTCTCCTGGGTGGCAAGGTACGACTCTATCAGTTAAAACTCGTGATGGACAAGATATTCAGATTAACCATAGTAATCAAGTCTGGCAATGCGACCATACTCTTGTGGATGTTTTGTTAGTAGATCGACATGGTGAATTAATTGGTCGTCCTTGGCTTACTACTGTAGTTGATAGTTATTCTCGTTGTGTGATGGGAATAAACTTGGGTTTTGATGCTCCTAGCTCTCTAGTGGTAGCTTTGGCGTTACGCCATAGTATTCTGCCAAAAAATTATAGTCAAGATTTTCAATTGTATTGTGATTGGGGAGTATTTGGATTACCAGAATGTTTGTTTACTGACGGAGGAAAAGATTTCCGCTCTAATCACTTAGAGGAAATTGCTACCCAATTGGGTTTTATTCGTAAGTTACGCGATCGCCCTTCGGAAGGAGGCATTGTCGAGCGTCCCTTTAAAACTTTGAATCAGTCTTTATTTTCTACTTTACCTGGTTATACTGGCTCAAATGTTCAAGAGCGTCCCAAAGATGCGGAGAAAGATGCTCGATTAACTTTGAGAGATTTGGAGATGTTAATCGTACGCTTTATCGTCGATAAATACAATCAAAGTACGATCGCTGGCAAAGACGAACAAACCCGCTATCAACGTTGGGAAGCAGGATTGATAAAAGATCCAAAGATTATTTCCGAGCGAGAATTAGATATCTGCTTAATGAAATCTAAAAGACGTACCGTTCAAAGGGGGGGACATCTACAGTTTGAAAATATTATTTATCGTGGTGAATATTTAGCTGGTTACGAAGGAGATATTGTTAATGTTCGATACAATCCTATAAATATTACAACGATTCTGGTCTATCGTCGAGAGCAAGGCAAAGAAGTGTTTTTAACTCGCGCTCATGCCCTGGGTTGGGAAACAGAGATACATTCTTTATCTGAAGCAAGGGCATCTGTGAAACGCCTACGTCAAGCAAAAAAGAAAATAAGTAACGAATCGATACATCAAGAAATTCTTCTTAGAGATAGTGCAGTAGACAAGAAGAAAAGTCGCAAGCAAAGGCAAAAAGAGGAGCAAAGCTATAAGTTAATTACTTCACCAAAAGTTGTTGCTCAAGACATCGAATCACAAGAAATAGAACGAGATATTTCAGCAGAAATTGCTGATGTAGAAGTGTGGGATTTTGACGAACTAGAAGACGAATAAGGATGATAAACAGTGACTGAAGCTAAAGCAATTGCCGATAAATTAGGCAAAATTGAATTGGATGAAGAATGGGTACAAAAAGAAATTGCCCGTTTAAATCGAAAAAGTACAGTAGCTCTAGAACATATTAAAGAATTACACGATTGGCTAGATGGGAAGCGTAAATCAAGGCGATCTTGTCGGATAGTAGGAAAGTCGAGAACGGGAAAAACAGTTGCTTGTGAAGCTTATGTCATGAGAAATAAGCTAAACAAACCACCTCAAGAGAGACAAACTAAAAATCAAATCCCCATCGAACCTGTAATCATGATTATGCCTCCACAAAAATGTGGTGCTAAAGAGTTATTTAGAGAGATTATTGAATGCCTGAAGTTCAGGGCAGTTAAAGGAACTATTTCAGAGTTTAGAAGTAGGGCAATGGATGTTTTGCAAAAGTGTCAGGTGGAAATGCTAATTATTGATGAAGCGGATCGCTTAAAACCTGAGACGTTTTCGGAAGTAAGAGACATTTATGACAAGCTAGAAATAGCTGTAGTTTTAGTGGGAACAGAGCGGCTTGATACAGCAGTTAAAAGAGACGAGCAGGTTGAGAATCGTTTTAGAGCTAATCGTCGCTTTGGTACGTTAGAGGGAATAAATTTTAAGAAAACAGTGGAAATTTGGGAGGAAAAAATTCTTAAGCTTCCTGTGGCTTCCAATTTAACTAATAAAACTACATGGAAAATTTTGCTTATAGCTACTGAAGGTTTTATTGGTAGACTCGATGAGATTTTGCGAGAAGCTGCGATCGCATCTCTATCTCAAGGACATAAAAAAGTCGATCCCAAAATTCTTAAAGAGATAGCCAGGGAGTATTCATGAATAATACCAAAGAAGCTCAACTTTGGCTTTTTCCTGTCGAGCCAAGTAACGGAGAAAGCCTCAGTCATTTTCTAGGGAGATTTAGAAGAAGCAATCATCTTTCTCCTAGTGCATTAGGAGATTTGGCAGGTATTGGTGGAGTTGTGGCTCGTTGGGAGAGATTTCACCTCAATCCTTTTCCTACAGATGAGCAGTTTCAGGCTTTAGCTGAGGTTGTTGATGTGGATAGCTCGACACTAAGAGAAATGCTGCCACCGAAAGGAACGGGAATGAAATGCGATCGCCACAATCTCAAGCTTATTTCTAAATGTCCCAATTGCCGAGCCAAGTTTAAAATGCCTGCTCTATGGGAGTATGGTTGTTGTCATCGGTGTCGTTTGCCTTTTGCTGCGATCGCTCAATACCAACAGTCAGTATAGGCAATTTTGTATCTAACTTTTAGTTGGCAAACAAAAGTAATATCGAACGAAATTTGATACACAAGGATCTAAATCACAGCATTTTATCTTTTATTAATTAAATATAAATATAGCATTTTCTAAAGCATGAATTATATAGATAAATGCTTATTTTTGCTATGGAAAAATTTATAAAAAAATTAACGCAACCGCAAATTGGTCTTTTAATTAGAGACTTGCGACAAGAAATGGATTTAACTCAAGAAGAATTTGCAACTCATTTTGGCGTGGTGTTTTCAACCGTAAACCGTTGGGAAAAAGGACATAATAAACCTTCTTCTTTAGCTTTAAAAGTAATTCAAAATAAGTTAGAAGCTATGGGTAAAAAAGGAGAGCATTTATTGCAAAGATATCAAGTTTAATTGTTCCCCAACAGCATTTTATTAACAGTTTTTTAATAAATATAAATATTATGACAGTCGCCTACAGTCCAGGGTCGATTGTGGCTTGCCGCGATCGCCAATGGGTAATTTTGCCATCAGATATTGAAAATATCATACGTCTGCGTCCGCTTTCGGGTAACGAGTCGGAAATCTGCGGTATTTTTACTCCTCTTGAAAACGATCTTAAATCTGCTCAATTTCCCTTACCCGATGCCGAAGCGTTACAAGACCACATGGCAGGTCAACTGTTATTAGAAGCAGCCAGATTGAGTCTTCGCAGTGGTGCGGGTCCTTTTCGCTGTTTGGGTCGTTTATCTGTTAGTCCCCGTCCTTATCAACTAGTTCCTCTGTTGATGGCTTTACGGTTAGAAACAGTAAGAATGCTCATTGCCGACGATGTTGGTATTGGCAAAACGATAGAAGCAGGTTTAATTGCTCGTGAAATGCTCGATCGCGCTGAAGTCAAACGCTTGGCTGTACTGTGTCCGCCTCAACTATGCGACCAGTGGCAACAAGAATTAAAACAGAAATTTCATATCGATGCGGTGGTAATTCGTTCTGGTACGGTAGGCAAACTAGAACGAGAGTTACCTTCGGGAGATAGTCATGTATTTAGTTATTTTCCTCATATTATTGTCAGTCTCGACTATGCTAAAAGCGATCGCCGTAGGGCAAGTTTTTTAACTCACTGTCCTGACTTGGTAATAGTTGATGAAGCACATACTGCCAGCAATAATGACCGAGATGGGTCTAAACAACAGCGTTATCAGTTGGTCGAACAAATTGCGAATCATAGCGATCGCCATCTGCTCTTACTGACGGCTACTCCGCACAGTGGGATTTCGGCATCTTTCCTATCGCTTTTGGGATTAGTTAACCGAAAATTTGAGAAGTTCGATCTCGATAACTTAACCGAATCGCAGCGTAAAGAACTAGCTCGACATTTTGTACAGCGTCGTCGGGCAGACGTTCGTAGCTGGTTGGGTGACGAAACACCTTTTCCAGAAAGAGAATCAGAAGAAGAGGCATACAAGCTATCTACAGAATATCGTACTCTGTTCGAGCAGGTTTATAAATTAGCCAGAGGATTAGTTAAAGACCGAGATAGCAAGCTCTCTCAGGCTCAACGGCAAGGACGATATTGGTCGGCACTGGCGATTATTCGCTGTGTCATGTCTTCCCCTGCTGCGGCGATCGCTACTCTTTCGCGTCAGCTTAGTAAAGATACTAATCTTGATGCGATCGAGGAAATAGATGAAGAGTTAGCTGTCAGTCAAGTATATGATTCTACCGAAACCGAACGAGTGGTAGATGTCGCCCCTACTGCGGTAGTGGAAAACGTCAAACAAACTTATAGCGAGTCTCAACGGCAAAAATTAAGGGATTTTGTTAAAGCAGCAGAAGCATTACAGGGAGGCAAACAAGATCGCAAATTACAACAGCTTATTACTCTAGTTGAAAGTCTAATAGCAGATAAATACAACCCAATCATCTGGTGTCGCTATATTGCTACTGCTAATTATGTAGCTGATGCTCTAAAAGATAAATTTGAGAAGAAAAAAAATAGCCAGGTTTGGGCGATCGCTATAACTGGAGAACAGTCAGAAGACGAACGAGAAATTCGCCTTAATGAATTAAAAGAATATCCTCATCAGCGAATTATGGTGGCTACAGACTGTCTGAGTGAAGGGATAAATCTTCAAGAACATTTTACTGCCGTGGTTCACTACGATTTGCCTTGGAACCCCAATCGCCTAGAACAAAGAGAAGGTAGGATCGATCGCTATGGACAATCTGCTACTAAGGTTAAGTGCATTCTCCTCTACGGACAAGATAATCCTGTAGATGGTGCGGTATTGGATGTCTTAATTCGTAAAGCAGTTAAGATGCACCGCCAGTTAGGTATTACCGTTCCAGTACCTATGGATAGTAACACGGTACAAGAGGCTGTATTTAAATCTTTGTTTGAGAAAGTAGAAGCCAAGCAGCTATCTTTATTTCCACCCGAAGTCGAACAGCTAACTCTCGATCTCGTACTTCAAGAAGCTCCAGTAGTCGAAGTTAATCTAAATTGGGATCGCGCAGTAGAAAGAGAGAAACAAAACCGCACTCGCTTTGCACAGCGAGCAATTAAACCAGAGGAAGTCAAGCAGGAATTAGAAGAAAGCGATCGCATTTTAGGCAGTCAGAAAACCGTAGAGCATTTTGTCAAAAGTGCTTGCGAACGTTTGAATACTCCTTTAGTTAAAAAGAAGAACAACTGGTACATGGGGACTATTCCCCAATGTCTGCAATCTACTTTAGGCACTAAATCTCGTTTGATTACCTTTACCTTACCCGCACCTGAAGGAGTGGAGTACATCGGGCGCAATCATCCAATTGTTGAGGGATTGGCGAGATACTTGTTGGAAGAAGCAATTGTTACAAGCGATGAACCAACGGCTGCTAGATGCGGAGTAACTGAAAGTAGTGCAGTTAGCAAACCTACTGCCATTCTTTTATTGCGCTTGAGACACTTATTAGCAAGCCCGAAGTATTCAGATTTATTAGTTGAAGAGTGTTTGGTAACTGGTTTTACTGGTGCGCCTAGCAATCCTCAATGGTTGTCTCAAGATGAAACTTTAGAACTTTTAGAACGAGTCGAACCGACCAGTAGCAAACTAAATTACGAAAACAAGAAGTTGCGAGTTAAACGTCTACTCGATCGATTGTCGGATTTAGAAACGAATTTAAACCAATTGGCTGAAGAAAGAGCCGAAGCTCTTAAAGTTTCTCATCGCAGAGTTAGAACCATTACTAAAGAAGGACAGGTAAAGGTCAAACCGCAGCTACCAATGGATATTTTAGGGGTTTATTATTTGCTCCCCGAATAATTTTAAAGCTTTTATAAATAATTTTTATCTCAACTAAATATTATGACTACTCTCACAGGAATTCAGATTGAGGGTAATTTGATTACTCTCGATGTAACTGCGGATCTATTAGAAAACAATTTACCAGGACAGACTTCTCAAGATTTTGGCTTAAAGTCCAGCGACAAACTAGAAGATGAAATTGCGATCGCTTGGGGTGATGCTAAAACTTATTGGGCAGCGTTTCAAAGACGACTGGCTAAGTTAAATGAAACAGAAACAGCTACCAGCTTAACTAGGGAATATTGGGCGGTTCCTTTATTAGAATCTTTGGGATACCAACCAGAATACCAACCTAAAGCAGAGCTTGTAGAAGGACAGACTTTTGCTATTTCTCACCGTGCCGAAGCAGGAACCGATAAGCCACCAATTCACATTATCGGTAGTCGCTTAAATCTCGAACAGCGTCCGCCTAGCGGTACTCCTCGACTTTCGGCTCATGGGTTGATGCAGGAATACCTCAACTGTACCGAACATCTGTGGGGAATTATTACCAATGGTTTGCAGTGGCGGTTGTTAAGAGACTGTTCTTTGATGACTCGCCTTACCTACATCGAGTTCGATCTCGAACAGATTCTCAATAATGAAAATTATGCCGAATTTGGCTTATTCTATCGGCTGTTTCACCGTACCCGTTTACCAGAGGGTATGGAAGATGCGGATAAGTGCCTGTTGGAATTCTATCACCAAGAGACTTTACAGCAGGGTGGCAGAGTACGCGATCGCCTGAGAGATGGTGTAGAACAAGCTTTACAGCTACTAGGAACGGGCTTTTTACAGCATCCTCACAATCAAGTCTTGAGAGACAAGATCGATCGCGGTGAATTATCGGATAAAGAATTTTACCGTCAGTTATTGCTATTAATCTACCGTTTCTTGTTTTTGATGGTAGCTGAAGGACGAAATATTCTAGCAATTGGGGAAGACAGCGAAAAGGCAAAGATTTATCAGGAATACTACAGTATCGGACGTTTACGCATCTTAGCCGAACGCCCTAGCTACCGTAGAGAAGGTTTTCAAGATTTATGGCAGGGATTGCGAGTAACTTTTGCCATCTTTGACGAGAATTGGCGGGGAGAAATCTTGGGTTTGTCGCCTCTCAATGGCGATCTATTCGGTTCAAAGACTCTACAAAGTCTGGATGAATGCGCGATCGACAATTACGATCTGCTTCAGGCTATCCGTCAATTATCTCTTTTTTATAACGACAAAAAACAACTGCGACGAGTTAATTATGCAGTTTTAGATGTGGAGGAGTTGGGCAGTGTATATGAATCGCTGCTCGATTTTGCACCTAAAATTGAAACACCATCGGGAATCCATCAATTTAAGTTAGTTACGGGTAGCGATCGCAAGTCTACTGGTTCTTACTATACTCCTCCAGAATTGGTAGCACAGTTGATTAAAACGGCTTTGGAACCCGTAATTGAAGAGAGATTAAAAGAGGCTGAGGAACAATATAAAAGCATTAATAATAGCCAGAGAATTAATTCTCTGTCTGAAAACGAAAGTCTTCTTAAGAAGACTTCTGCTATTAGCCAAGAAATTAATTTCTTGGCACTCAAGGAATATCAAGAACAAGCATTATTAAACATCACCGTTTGCGATCCCGCCTGTGGTTCGGGACATTTCCTTCTCGCCGCAGCCAGACGCATTGGTAAGGAATTGGCGAGGATACGTACTGGTGAATCTCAACCAGGAGTCGAACCCATCCGTAAGGCGATACGGGATGTAATTCAGCACTGTATTTATGGAGTCGATCTCAATCCTTTAGCGGTAGATTTGTGTAAGGTGGCGTTATGGATTGAAGGATTTAATCGCGGTAAACCCCTTAGTTTCTTGGATCATCGGATTAAGTGCGGTAACTCATTAGTTGGAGTATTGGATTTAGATTGTCTTAAAGAAGGTATTCCCGATAATGCTTTTAAGCCCGTTACTGGCGATAATAAAGATGTTGCTAAAGAAATTAAAAAAGATAACAAAATACAGCGTCAAAACAGCAATCAATTTATTATTCCCTTTAATAACTTGGAACAAGAGCGATCGCATTACGGAGAAGTTCAAAGCGCGATCGCTCAATTACCAGAAGACAAAACAGGAGATATCAAACAGAAACAACAGCAATATCGCGATACCAGACAAGAAAACCCTGATAATCCTTGGTGGCGCGATACTTCTGCCTGTAATCTCTGGACGGCAGCCTTTTTTACTCCCTTAACCGAACAAAAGTTACAGTTATTGCCCACTTCTACGGCATTATTTCAACTCTTACAGGGTAATTGGACAACTCAAAAGATAGTTGATGCTGCCAATAAATTAGCCAAAGAAAAGCGGTTTTTCCATTGGGCGTTAGAATTTCCCGAAGTATTTGAAAATGGTGGGTTTGCCTGTGTTTTGAGTAATCCACCTTGGGAAAAAATCAAAGTACAAGAAAAGGAATTTTTTAAAGTTTATGCCCCTGAAATCGCCCAAAGTCCTAAGAGAAAAAAACTCATTCAAGAATTAGATAAAACTAATCCGGTATTAGCTAGAGAATGGCGAGATATTCAATATGACTCTGAAGCATTAGGTGAATTTCTCAGGGAATCCATAAGATTTCCTTTGACTGCTAGAGGAGATATAAATACATATACTGTATTTACGGAAACAAATTGGAAACTTATTAATAATAAAGGAAAAGCAGGTTGTTTGATTCCTCCTGGTATTGCAACTGATGATTCAACTAAAATTTTTATTCAGGAACTTGTCAACACTGATTCACTAGATAGTTTCTACGATTTTACAAATAGAGGATATATTTTTAAAGCTTTGGAAAGCACTCACGCTTTTGCTTTGTTGACCATTTCTAAATCTCCCATTAAAAACTTTTATTTGGCTGCTCAACTATGGAAGTTAGATGATTTGAAAAAAGCAGAAAGAGTTTACAACCTTAGTAAAAAAGATATTAAGAGACTTAATCCGAATACTGAGAATTTACCTATATTAAGAACTTTCAAAGACGTTGAGTTGATAAAGCAAATTTACACCAATTGCCCAGTACTGGAAAATCAAAAATTACAAAAAAACTATTGGAATGCAACACTTTTTGCAATGTTTCATATGACTAACGATCTTGGATTATTCAGAAAACTAAATCAGCTAGAAGACCGAGATTATGAATTAAAATCAAACATTTTTCAGAAAAATAATAAAGAATATATTCCTTTATATGAATCTAAACTGACACATATCTTCAATCATCGCCAATCAACTTTTTTAGGAATAGCAGAAAAAGATAAATATGGCACTAGACCAAAAACTAATAGTTTAGATTCTGAGCAACTAAGCAATCCAATTGAAATAGCTTTACCTAGATACTGGGTAAGTAAAAAAGAAGTTGAGACAAGAATTCCCGATTTTTGGAAACATCAGTGGCTTATAGGTTTTAGGAATGCCATAAGTGCTGTTGCTGATTCAAGAAGTGTGAGATTTTCTATCATTCCCAGGTGTGGTGTAGGAAATTCTATGCCTTTAATTTTTTCCGATAAATCTACTGATAGACTTTGTTGTTTGGTTGCTAATTTTAATTCATTGATTCTTGATTATGTTACTAAACAAAAAGCAAGCGGTGGAAATTTAAACTTTTATGTAGTTCGTCAACTACCAATAATTCCACCAGAAACCTATACCGAAGAAAACATCAAATTTATCAGCAGCCGTGTTCTCGAACTAGTTTACACCGCCTGGGATATGCAACCCTTTGCTAAAGACATGGGTTATGATGGCGAACCATTCATTTGGGACGAACAAAGACGGGCAATATTAAGAGCAGAATTGGACGCATATTACGCCAAACTTTACGGACTTACTCGCGATGAACTGCGCTACATTCTCGATCCTGCTGATGTTTATGGCGCAGATTTTCCTAGTGAAACTTTTCAAGTCTTGAAGAACAAGGAAATTAAACAATATGGCGAATATCGGACGCAAAGATTGGTATTGGAGGCGTGGGACAAGATGTTTAGCTGATATTTTTACAATCTGTTTTAAATAAATTTGCGCCTTCTAGATTAATCGTTGACTGCTATCAAACAACCAAATAACAAAACCATGCAAATTACCAAAGAAATTATCAACAATACTAGAATACAATCGCGCTTTTATGAAACATTAAGCTCAATGCGATCGCATTTAACTATGTCTAAATTAAAGACAATTCTATTAGTCAGTCTGATTAGCTTTACATCACTATTAGTCAGACAAACTTTACAAGTTCAGCATTCCTGTAATCCGATGATTCATTGGACGGGAGAACTTCCCACAGAGTGCGAAATGGCGATAAAAGCTGACTTTAAAAATTACGATAATTTTAGTTCTCAAGCAAAACAAGAATTAATAACACCAAAACAGCAACCTCAAATTGCTCCACAACTCGATCGCACTAGCCGAAAAAACCTCGACGTGTCATCTGCTCAACCTTTAATTTCTCAAAATACTGTTAAACCTTTAACAGATAAGGCTACTAGTAGTCCTAAAGCTACTGAACCAGAAATAACTCAAGTCAATTCTCGCTCGGAACCAGAAGATCTATCTAACTCAGTAGGTCAATTTGTCAACGAACACTCTAATGACATAGTTGGTGGAATAGCAGGTGTAGCAGGAGGAGTAGCAACTGTAGCAGCAGCTAGTGCTACGGCAGCTTTTTCCATACCCGTAGCTGGTGCAGTAGCAATAGGATTTGGTATTTGGTTTCTAATCAGATCTGCACTTTAAGCGATCGCTTCTCTGATTGAGGAACATATTTCTTAGCTAAGAGTTTAAGTCGGTTTGTACCGACTTTAGTTATCAAACGTCAAATTTATTTTCTGTCTGTCAAAGAATTAAACGAAGGAGTAACCAATAATCATGGATAATAATCAATCTTCCGAAATCATTTCTAATAACGAAACACAAAACGAGATCTTACAAAACGACTCTCCCGAAACAGTTTTGGAGACTCAGCCTATCTCTGTCACTAATTCCGAACACAAAAATTCTTTAGAACTTAAAAAGTGGGCGATTGTTGGCTGTTGTGTCGTGTTAACAATAGCTGCTTACGTTTTTCTTAGTAAAGAAACTGATACTTGTTTGTTTAGTACCTGTAGTGAATACAGCTATTCAAGCGGAGATTTATCAGTAGGAAATGAATTTTTAATCTATGCGGGTAGTGCAGCAACTCTTGTTGGACTTACCTTTGTTGGTGTTCCTTTACTTCCTGCTATTGCTGTTTCTACTGGAATTTGGTTTTTCGTACATTTAGTCCGTTAATTATAAGCTTTTAATCAATCCAAATAAAACAATGAACTTAATTACCTTCGATCGCGTTGATAAAACTTTCTCCAAAATATTCCAGCAGAAAACAACCATTCTCGAAAATATCAGCTTCAATATTCAAAAGGGTGAATTCGTAATTCTTCGAGGTGAAAACGGTTCGGGAAAAAGCACCATCCTCAATTTAGCTTTAGGGTTACTCAAACCTAGTAGTGGAGAGGTCAAACTTATGGGGCGATCGCCACAAGACAGCAATTCCAAGCTGAAAGTCGGAGTCGTCCTACAAGATACCCAGATTCCTCCCAACGCTAAAGTAATCGAGTTGGTAAAACTGTGGCGCAGCTATTACCCTGATGCGCTTTCTACCGATGAAATATTGTCTAAGGTCAATCTTAAAGGCAAAGAACAACTCGATGCCAGTGGCTTGTCTGGCGGACAAAAACAACGGCTTTATTTTGCTCTAGCTTTAGCTGGAAATCCCGAATTACTGATTTTAGACGAACCAACGAGAAACCTGGACGACAAAGGCTATAAAGAGTTTTGGCAGCAGATAAAGCTTTGCTATCAGGCAGGAATAACTGTCTTGATGGTGACAAATAATAAATCCGACTGGCAGGAATTAGAAAGCTTGGCAACCCGCGAAATAACTTTACACAAGCATTCTGAAGCACCAGCATCGGGACAGCTTACCGAAAAAACTCTACAAAGCAATTCCAGGAATTTTCAGACAAATTTCCAGACAGAAGAAACATCTTCTAATCTACTATTTGCTTTTATCGGACAGTTGCGCTTTGAAATTCAGCAACTACTCCGCACTCCTTTATTTCTCATTATGACTATAGCTTTAGTCGCTTTTGTACCGTTGTTAAAGCAGTTGGGCATTTATGGTGATACAGCTATTGAATCTCTAAGCAATTTTTGTGGAGTTATTCTGTTCACTATTGTTATCGAACGTTTGGGCAAAAGAGTTGTTGTTGAGCGAGCGGAAAAGTGGCTCAAAATGCTTAAAGTGACTTGTTTACCTTCCTATATTCATATTGCTGCTAAAGTTGCCACTTCTCTTTTGATTTGTACTGTAAGCGTTTTTTTGACATTCATCTTAGGGCATTGGCAGTTAGGCATTGATGCCCATATTGGTATGTGGATACATTTATTTTTAGTTTTGACAATTGGTATTGTTCCCTTTGCAATTCTTGGTCTAACTTTGGGTTATCTAATCAATCCCAAAAGTGCTGACTCCATCATAGGTTTAACCATAATTGTTATTCCCGTCGCCTGTGGTGCATTTGCTTTGCCCATACCCAATTATTTACAGGATGCTATTACCCTATCGCCCTTCTATCACTACAAAGAAGCAATCCTTTGGGCAGCAGGATTAGACTACGACAATCAAATATTTCTCCATTTAACATGGCTGATTTGGGCAACGATAGTTTTTGGCGCGATCGCACTATGGTCGTATCAGCGCGAACAAGCAATTCAATAGAAAACAATAATCGATTTTACTAAAATGACAATCCAAAATTTAGTTACCACCGACAGAACCAAACAAATCCAGGAAATTCTCGCTCGAAGACAGCCTTTAAAAGAAAAAATTACCGCAGTTGGAGATAACTTGCGATCGCTTGTGATTTCTCTTGATACATTAACCAAGCAACGCGATCGCTTAATCACTCAAATTACCGAACCAGAAGAAACAGACAATTTACAGCAACTAAATTTTCAAGAACTACAGTCCCAAATTCAATCTCAGCTTGTAGAATTGGATTTACTCAAAAATCGCTTTAATCGCAACACTATCAACATTGGTGTAATTGGTCGTGCGGGACAGGGAAAAAGCCGTCTGCTACAAAGTTTGACAGGACTATCTAGCAATGAAATTCCAACAGGCGATCGCGGACACTGTACGGGAGTTCGCAGTAAGATTTTACATCAGCCTGAAACAGATACCTATGGTGAGATTACTTTTCATTCAGAGCATTCATTTCTCCAAGAAGTTATCGCTCCCTACTATAAAGAATTGGATTTAGGTCAAGTACCCTATAGCTTGGATGAATTCGCTTGTAACCCTCTGCCATCTCGTCCCAGTCATCTTACGAATACCGCAGTAGCAGAAGGAAAATATGAGTACCTACAAAAATATCACCAGCATCTTCCCCAATATCGTCATCTCCTAGCCAAACCAACTTCTATTAGAATTACCAAAGACCAAATTAGAGAATATGTCGCTCAAGATAATCTGGCAGGAGAACGAGTTTATCATAACTATTTAGCAGTACGAGAAGCCAAAATCTTTTGTACTTTCCCCCATCCCGATGTCGGACAAATTGCTCTAATTGATATGCCTGGTTTGGGCGACACGGGAGTAGGAGATGAAAGCAGGTTAATAGAAACTTTAGCGCAGGATGTGGATTTGGTGATGATGGTGCGCCTTCCCAGTCCGCCAAGAGAGTATTGGAAAGATGTAGACTTACAGCTTTACGATACAGCTAGCAAAGCTTTAACTGCTTTGTCCTTTAAACAGTGGTCTTTTCTTATTCTCAATCATACAGATGTTAATTCGCCCATTGGAGATAATTCAGTTTACTGTCAAGATTTAGAACGCGATCGCGAAAATAAAGGGTTATATTTTGCTGACTGTATTACAGCAAATTGTGCCAATGCTGAGGACACCAATCAAAAGCTTCTCGATCCCGTACTAAATTTTTTGGTTGAGAACATTACCGAACTCGATCGCAAGTATGTGTCTGTGTGCCAAGAAGATTTACTCCAATTGCAACAGAAAGTATCGGCAGAATTAAATTTATCAAGACAAGCATTAAAGCAGTCGGCTCAAAATCAAAATTATTTTCCTTTATTTATAGAACTGTTCGATAAGTTTTGGGACAAATTAACTAGCGGTTTGGAAGAACTACTTAAAGAGTTACGAGCCGAGAGAGATCTAGAAAATTTTGCATTTCAGCAACAGATAAAAACTGCGATCGCTGCTTGTAAAGAAGATAGTGGTCTTCCTACAGAATCAGAAATCGAACAGCTTCGTCATAGCAAAGGAGGATATCCCAATGCTTACTACGAATATCTCAACGAAGTCCGCGCCCATCTATCCCAACATTTCTTACTTCTAGATGAAGTTCTCAAACAAGAAATAAACAAAGTCAAAACTCAAATTACCGAAATACTTATTAAAAACGGTAAGTTAGGCAATTTAACTGAAGCGAGAGAGGCAGAATTTTTAGGCACGATCGCGGAAATAATTCCCGATAATCTCAAACGCCTCAAATTGGGGTTTGAAACTCTAGCAGAATTTGAGCTTTCCTATCGAGGTTTGATTCAGCACCGCATTCGCCAACATCTTGACGATCTCACTCCCGATGAAACTACCTTGCAACTTTCTCCTTCTCCTTCTGCTGCTGAAGTATTGAGTTGTCTTACTTCTCTTCACTCTGAAGCTGTATACAAATGTCAAAACGCTTTAGACGATCTTTTAGCCGAACCCAATCAAGCTGCTTTTGCGATCGTCGAAGAGTTTTTAGACCGTATTTTAAGAGCCAAAGAGGTCAAGAAGGAATGGCTCAAGTTTTTACAGGAGGTATACGATCGCGTTTGGGTAGAAGAATTTGAAGAGTTTGGGAACAATAGCAAAATAAGCCAACAGTGGATCTTAGAGGTCGAACGAGCGATCGCATTTAATCAAAAAGATAACTTTCAGTTTTAAAAAGGAATCTCAATGCAAGAACTAAAAATTACCATGCTCGGTGCAAGTGGGGTAGGCAAGACTACCCTGCTTACAGCAATGTACGAACAGTTTGAAAGCAATATTGGCAACACCAATCTACAGTTAACTCCCGATGATGAAAGTGCAGTGCTTTTACAAGAACGTTTAATAGAGTTAAAAGAACTGCTTGATGTCTTTGAAGCCAGGGGACAAATAGGTATCACGCCTACTGATAGAATCAGATCGTTTACATTTGGCTTGGGTAAAAAGGGTACAGCACCTTCTTTGCAGTTGTGTTTTCATGACTACAATGGCGAATACCATAATGCTAACGCTTCTAAAGATGATAAAGAATCAGTCAAAAAATTACTGATGGAATCAACTGCTGTTTTGATTCCTATTGATGCGCCATCTTTAATGGAAAAAAATGGAAAATTTCATGAAAGGATTAATCGACCCCAACTAATCAAAGATTTATTTAAAATAGCATATCGAGAATTAGACTCACCTCGATTAGTCATCTTTGCACCAGTTAAGTGTGAAAAGTATTTAGTAAATAGTAAAACTGCTAAAGAGTTATTAGAAAAAGTAAAATCAGGATACGCACCCTTACTAGACTACTTCAATTCTCTAGGTTCAGATCCTGGAGTTGCCAGTGTAATTACTCCAGTACAAACAGTCGGTAGCGTTGTTTTTTCTCGTATAGAAGTGGATAGCAAGAATAATCCTCATTTCTACTTCCGCAAAATTAGACATGATGCTGAATACTCTCCCATTGATAGCGAACAGCCTTTGCGATATATATTAAGTTTTTTACTAAAACTTCATCTTGAATCTAGGCAGTGGCAATTTTTCAATTTTATTCGTGATTGGTTGAAACTAGATACTCATCTTAAAAAAGCAGTTAATGAATTTGCTGATGGTTGCAAAACTAACGGCAATTTTACGGTGCTAAAAGGCGAAAAATGGTTGAATATTTAGGAGAGTAAGTAAATGTTAATTTACGTTCAAAGTAGGGGAATATCTCAAGAAAATGGTTATTGCTGGCTTGATGTGCAAAAAAACAAAATATCTGTCAAAAAACCAAAATTATCAGTGAAATTCTCTAATGGTATTAATCTAAAATTAGATGATTTAATTGATACACAAAAATTTTCTATCGTCTTAGTAAATAGCCAAAAAAATTATTATTTATATATAACTGGTTTAAAAGCCAGAAAAGAGCGAGCCGATTTTATGGGTCGTCAGGTTTTAAATTCTTTACTTTGGATAGCAAAAATAACAGATAAAAACGAACAAAAAATTCGTTCGATAGTAATTAAGGCTTTACGAGGCAGTTTGAGAGACGAGATAGATAAAATTATAAATCCTGGAGGAGAATACGAGTTTCAAATAGATTATGAAAAATTAATACAACTTCCTGATTTAAACATACTGAAGACTAATCAAGTTACAGAAAATAAGTGGAAAATAAATAATAACTCTGTTGATTCACAAAAGGATCTTGCTGATGAGTTAACTAACAAAGCTTTACCAAATAAAGAAGGTTTATCAATTTTATTAACTAGTATAAAATCAGCTTTTGCATTAAAAGAACTTGATGTATGGAGAGCTTTATCTAATAGAGTTGAATCAGAAGAATCTGAAAAAGATGAAGATAATTCTATAGCTGTAATCAATAGACAGGCTCAAAAAAAAACAGTAGTTCTGGGCATGGTAATCGTTCTGATTCTGGTAATTGCGATCGCAGCGATAATAAGATTAGCCCATCCCAAGCAGTCTCAACCTCAAATAAACCTTTCTCCCAAAATAGAGAAATCAATTTCTTCTCCATCCCAGAATCCCTTCCAAAATTCTTTGAAGATGGACTCCAGTTCAACAGAATTGCCACCTTTGACTTGTCAGATAGCCAAAGAAGAAAATTTATTCTTATCGCCTTGTTTTTTAAACAACACAAACAATTAATAGCTAAAGCAAAAAATGACAAATTAGAGAGTAAAGATTTAGAGCTTTTACAGGAATTAGAAACTACTTTAGCTAATTTGCAAAAGCTTGTTCGAGAAATCAAAGAACAAAATGATTGGAAAAATTGCAATTTTTAGATAAGTAAGCCAAAAGTTTTAAAATGACTACCTGGACAATCACCTTTGCCGATACTTTTATCAACGAACTATTAAATATACCCAAAAGTATTAGTAAAAAAGTTTCTAAAAAAATTAAAATTCTCGAAAAAGATCCTATTTCAGCGCGAGGAGATGCCAAAAAGCTTAAAGGTCACAACAACAATATCTATCGAGTTCGGATTGGTAACTATCGGCTGTTTTATAGCTTTGGTAGCGGTTGGGTCAAACTTCTCAGCGTTCGCAAACGTGACGATCGCACCTACGAATTAGAAATACCAGAAGTTACTGTACCCAATCCCGTTCCAAAAGTTGCTTATTCAGAATCTCAGCTTAATATTTTAGAGCAAGAAGACTTATCGAGTAGGCAAGAATTACAGGAAGATAACACCAGTGATAAAAACACTCCCGAATCCGACCTACCTTTTAAATTTACTTCCGCTTTATTGAAAAAGTGGCATATTCCCCAGGAATATTGGCAAGAAATCCAAAAGATTCAACATTCTGATGACATTCTAGACTTGTCGATTCCAGATCGCTTTATCAGTCGTATTTTAGATAATTGCTTTCCCCGTAACTTAGAAGACATCGAGCGATCGCCAAATTATCAACTGACCAAACCAGAAGATCTAGAACGCTTTATTGAAGGAGAAGTTGAAGCGTTTTTACTCAAACTCGACCCCGAACAGGAAAAATTACTAGATTTTGGAATCGACAGAGGAGCGGTTTTGGTAAAAGGCGGTGCGGGTGCGGGTAAATCCACCCTGGCTTTGTACAGAGTCAAAAGGTTAATAGAAGAAGGTTACAACTCAATTCTTTTTACTACCTACACTAATGCTTTAAGTAATTATTCTCAGCAATTACTGGAACAACTTTTGAGAAAACCCCCAGAAGATTTGGGGGTAAAGGTTGCTACCGTAGATTCTTTAATTTATCAGTATTACGCCAATAACTACGGGAAACCAAATTTAGTTAGAGCATACAGAAGTCGAGAATTACTAAACACCGCTTTAGCCGAGACTAAAATTCCTGCTAAAAATATCTTTGAAGAAAAAGCACAACGCCAATATTTAGAACGTTTGGGTATTGCCTATTTATTAGAAGAATTTGAAACGGTTATTGATGCCTGGGGAATAAGCGAACAAAAACAATATTCAAAATTTCCGCGTCGTGGCAGAGGACTGTCTATTAAAGCTAGTCAGAGAGAAGCTATTTGGAAAGTGTATGAAACTTGGCGCAATTTATTAAAACAACACCGATACGTTACCTTCGCTCAAATGCGCTGTTACGCCAACGAAATTGCTAGTAATCTACCGCAAAAACCTTTTGAAGCTTTAATAATTGATGAGGCGCAAGATTTATCCCCGATCGCCATTCGCTTTTTGATTAACTTAGTTAGTTCCAGCAAGGGAATTTATCTTACTGCCGATGCTTCTCAGTCGCTTTATCAAAGAGGTTTTAGCTGGAAACAAGTCCATGAAGATCTTAAAGTAGCTGGACGCACTCTAATTCTCAAGCGCAACTATCGTAATACGCAACAAATTACTCAAGCTTGTAAGGAAATTTTAGACGGTACGAATGCAGGTGATAAAGAATGTCTCGACCAAGAACTTTCACCATACACTGGCGATCGCCCTCAAATTTTACTGTCTGATAATTTAGACATACATATTTCGGCAATCCTGCAAGCTTTTACCACTGCTGCTAAAAAATATCGTTTACCCCTTCATGGTGGAGCAATATTATGCCCTACTAACAAATTGGGCGAAGAAGTTGCTCGGAAGTTACAAGCAAAAGATGTAAAAGCTCAATTTTTCTCTAGTAAGAAGATCGATCTACATTCTCCTCACGTCAAAGTTCTTACTTTACATTCTGCTAAAGGCTTGGAGTTTCCTTTTGTTGCGGTAGTTGGCTTAGAAGAAGGGGTATTGCCAGCAATCGATCGCGCTATTCCTCCCGACGAAGTTGAGTCGGTATTAGAGCAACAACGTCGTTTATTCTACGTTGGCTGTTCTCGTGCGATGCGTTTTCTGATAGTTTGTGGTTCTTCTTCCAATCCTTCTAGTTTTCTCACTACTCTAAAAGACCCTTATTGGCAATATTAATAAATTATTTATTTTATTTTTCTTATTTATTTTTATTATGAAACCTACTTTTAAACTAAAAGATTTAATCCAACAAGGTGAAGCTGCGATCGCGGCTACTAGTACGCTTATCGGTCAAGGAATGGTAGCGATCGACTGTAGTGATGTCGAATTTCTGACCGAAGAACAATTCAGCCAGCTATTTTCTGGTATTCCTGATAGTTGGGATTTTGTTGAATTAGCGGAAGTATTTAATACCAATACTTTGAGTAATACTTTGGCACAACAGTTTAGTGAATACTGCGATCGCCGACACGGAAGACTTTCTGTGTCCCCAGATCCTTCTCCTGATACAAACGAGGAAAATAAAGCTTTAGATATTTTCAAGCTGCGAGACGAAGTAATCGGCGACTATCGTAACTATATTGAAAGTTTCTTAGAAATACGCGATCGCCGTATTGAGGAGTTTGTCAGACAGGAATTAGATCGAGGATATTTTTGGCAAGATCCTTTAGTTCAAATAAACCCCGCTTATAAAAAAGGTGCAGATCTAGATCTTTTAATTCAAGAGAATATTTTGCATTTAGATTGTAGAAAGTATTTCTCTAACATTACTAATTTTTACTACCATCAAGAACGAGCATTTCGCTGTGCCAAAGATAACGAACCCTTTGTAGTTACTACTGGTACGGGTTCGGGAAAAAGCCTCTGTTATGTCGTTCCTATTATTGACGATCTTCTACGCAATCCACATTTAAAAGGAGTTAGAGCGATTTTGGTCTATCCGATGAATGCTCTAATCAACTCGCAGGAAGAAGAATTTAACAAGTACTTAGAAAAGTTTAAAAAGATTTCTGGTAAAGACTCTCATATAAAAGTCGCTAGATATACAGGACAAGAAAGCTTATCTCAGAAAATTGAAATTCAAAACAATCCTCCCCATATTCTTCTAACCAACTATGTGATGCTAGAACTAATGCTTTCTCGCGTCCATGAAAAAAAGTTTATTGAATCTCCAATTCTGAAATATCTCATACTAGATGAATTACACACTTATCGAGGTCGTCAGGGTGCAGATGTAGCAATGGTAATTAGGAAATTAAAGCAAATTTCCCGTAATGTCAAAAAAGATAAGAAGCTTTCTATTCTATGTATCGGCACTTCGGCTACCATGTCTAGCCAAGGCGATCGTACAAATCGTCAAACTACTGTAGCTGAAGTAGCAAGCAAACTTTTTGGGGTAGAGGTTAAACCAGGTAATGTTATTGATGAAACTTTAAAACCAGCTATTACTAGACCCCAACCAAATACAGAGGAGCTAGTCGAGTGTTTAGAAGCTGGATTACCTTCTCAAGAACATCAAACTTCAGAAGTATTTTTACAGCATCCTCTCAGTACCTGGATTGAGATGAATTTTGGTTTAGCACGAGAAGACGGTCATTTTACTCGCAGAGATCCCATTGCGCTTTCCGAAGGAAGCATGGAGCTATCAAAAATTACGGGAATAGATGTCGAAATCTGTTCAGACACCTTAAAACAAATGTTTTTTTGGAGTAGTCGAGTAAACGGTTTACCATTCCGACTGCATCAGTTTATTTCTCAAGGCGGTAGCGTTTATGCCACTTTAGAATCAAAAGAAAAAAGACATTTAACTTTAGAAGGACAATATAAAACTACAAAAGATCGCTTGTTATTTCCCCTAGTTTTCTGTCGCGAATGCGGTCAAGATTACTACGCTGTGCGCTACAACACCGATAAAAATGAAATAACTCCTTTATTACCTATTGCGATCGACAATGATAGCGATGAAGCTACTGAAGAAGGTTATTTAACCTTAGATGAACCAAACCTTTGGAGCGATGAAGATCGAGATCTGCTACCCGAAAATTGGTTTAAAGAAACAAAGCGTAATGGAAGAACAGTCAAAAGAGAATATCAAAACTGCGTTCCCCGAAAGCGTTATCTTTATCCCAATGGCACGATTGAATCTAGAGTAGTTGCAGATACACAAGTTAATAACCTAATTCCTTTTTGGTTCATTCCCAAACCATTTCTAACGTGTCTCAACTGTGGTATTGTTTACGATCGCAAAACTAGCGAATATACCAAACTAGCTCGTCTTAGCAGTGAAGGACGTAGTACCGCTACTACCTTACTTTGTCTATCTTCTGTCACGAGACTTAAAGAAACTGAGGCTCTTACCGCAGATGCCGCTAAAATTCTCAGTTTCACTGATAACCGCCAAGACGCATCTCTTCAAGCAGGACATTTTAATGATTTCGTACAAACTAGCTTTTTACGTGCCAGTCTCAATGGCGCATTACAAGCCAAACAAAAGCTTACTCATTCAGAGCTAGCAGCAGTTGTCGTGCGGCAAATGGATTTATCTCAAGATGAGTATGCAGAACAACCAGCTGTGGGTAGTAGACGCAATCCAAAAGTCTTCGAGCAGTTAATTGAATATCGTCTTTACGAAGACCTCAGAAGAGGCTGGCGGATCGTACAACCTAATTTAGAGCAGTGTGGCTTGCTAGAAATAGAATACGAAGAGTTAGAAGCGAAGTGTGGCAATCGCTCTGTTTGGACAAAATATCCTCATTCAGCTTTACTACAGGCAACTCCCGAACAAAGATATCTCGTTGTCAAAACCTTTTTAGACTATCTTCGTAAGCAACTGGTAATAGATGCCGAACTACTACAGTTAGATAATTTAAAAAAATTACAAAGGGATGTATCTCAAGCTTTAAACGAGCGATGGAAGTTTGACTATCAAGAAAGACTTCACGAAGCAAGATGGGCAACACTCACTGTAGGAAGCGATCGATATAAAAGTAAAGTTAAACTTACAGATAAGAGCAAAATCGGACGTTTTTTAAAAAGCGATCGCGCTTGGTCTTGGTTATCTTCTCCTCTATCCGATCCCGAATATCAGCAGCTAATTACATCGCTGATAAACACTCTGCGAGATTATGGATACCTCAAGCAAAATAGCAGCAATGAAATTCAATTACGTATCGATTCAATAGTTTGGAAAGCGAGTAAAAGCGATCGCTTGAGTGTCGATATTCTTAACAGTAAACGTCTTTTAGGAAGTGAGGAAGTAGGACGCAAAGTAAATCAGTTCTTTCAGAGCTTTTACAGTGATAACGCCAGTACCATCAGAGGAATGGAGGGGCGAGAACATACTGGTCAAGTAAACTATGAAAATCGCAAAGTACGAGAGGAGAAATTTCGTAACGGAAATCTATCGACTCTGTTTTGCTCTCCCACGATGGAATTAGGCATAGATATATCTGACCTCAGCGTAGTTCATTTACGCAATATTCCTCCTACTCCCGCTAATTATGCTCAACGTAGCGGACGAGCAGGTAGAGGCGGTCAAAATGCTCTAGTCGTGAGCTATGCTGCTGCGGGCAGTCCTCACGACCAGTATTTTTATCAACGTCAGCAACAGATGGTAGCTGGCGCAGTCGTTCCTCCTAAATTAGAACTAGCTAATCGAGACTTGATTGAATCCCATGTTTATTCTCTCTGGCTATCCTATACAGGAGTCGATCTGGGAGATTCGATGAATAAAATTCTGGATTTAGACAAAGATGGATATCCGATCGAGGAAGATATTAAAGCCGCTCTCAATCTGAATGAAACGAGTTTTAATCTTTGCTTAAGAGATTTAGAACAAATTTTAAGCGATCGCTTTTGTCAAACAGATTTACAAAATATTAGTTGGTATAGTTCCGAGTGGTTAAAAAATATTCTTAATAATGCTTTTCATGCTTTCGATCGAGCTTGTCAACGTTGGCGCGATCTTTATAAAGATGCCAATTTTCAGTTAATTAAAGCAAGAGAAGTTATCGATAGCTTTAGTAGAGGTAATATAACCAAAAAAGAATACGATGATGCGGAAGTTTTACGAAGAGAAGCTCAACGCCAAAAAGATTTATTAGTAGGTCATTCTCAAGGTAATAACAATAGCCAATTTGATTTTTATCCATATCGCTATTTTGCTTCTGAAGGTTTTTTGCCAGGATTTAACTTTCCCCGACTTCCCGTTCGAGCTTTTATTCGTGCTAGAGATAAAGGTGAATTTATTTCTCGTCCTCGAATTATTGCAATCCGCGAACTCGCACCGACTAATATTCTTTACTACGAAGGTAATAAATATCGAATCGATCGCACTCGTATCCCTGTTAAAGGTGTTACCTACAATCGAGTTGCTCTCTGTCACCATTGCGGATATTTTCATGAAAGAGAAAACTTTCACCGCGATGTTTGCTCTAATTGCGATCGCAGACTAACTCAAGACGAGCGAGGTAATCCAGCCAGATTAACCCAAGTTTTAGAAATGGATAATGCGATCGCTGGTAAAACCAATCGCATTACCTGTGATGAAGAAGAAAGACTTAAATATGGCTATAAGTTAATTACCCATTTTCGCTACGCTGGAGACAAACAACAGGTAGCTACTGTTACTGCCAATGACGGTACAGAACTACTTCGTCTTTCCTATGGAGAAACCGCCGAGATTTGGAGAATCAATCAAGGACTGACCCGCTCTCAAGAAACTGGTTTTAAACTCAATAATACTACTGGAGAATGGGTAAGTAATGATAGCGAGCTAAATGCAGATGCGGTAGATACTAACGTTCATCTAATGGTGAGAGATACTTCTAATATTTTGATTATCGAACCTTTAATTCTTCCAGATAAGGAGTCGAAAGCTTTTATCATTACTCTTCAATACGCCTTAGAAAGAGCTATTCAAGCTTTGTATAAACTAGAAAATGACGAATTAGCGTCTGAAAGAGTAGGAGAAGGCAAACATATTTTATTTTGGGAAGCCGCAGAAGGAGGTGCAGGGGTGCTTTCACAAATTTTAGAAGATTCCACTTCCTTTCAAAAGTTAGCAAGAGAAGCGCAAGATATCTGTCATTTCCTTGAACCCAAACCTAGTTGCGCTCAAGCTTGTTATCAATGTTTGCTTTCTTATCGCAATCAGTTCGACCATCCCTATCTCAATCGATATTTAATTAAAGATTTTTTAGAGCAATTAAATCACAGTCAAGTTGCTTTAGAACAAGATGAGCGATGCCTTCGGCTAGCTTCGCAATCGCGAGAAGAACAATATCAATGGCTACTTCAACAAACCGATCCTAATTCAGAATTCGAGCGAGTAGTTTTAAAAGCCATATACGAACAGGGAATCAAACTACCTGATTCTGCTCAAGAATTAATACCAGAAGCCAACTGCAAGCCAGACTTTATTTACAAGAAAGCTAAGATTGCTATTTTCTGCGATGGTTCCGTACATGATTCTCCAGAACAACAACAACGCGATCGCATACAACGAGAAGACTTACAGGACATTACTGGATACATGGCGATTTCAATCGATTATCGGAAAGATCTAGGATCTCAAATAGAATATCTTCGCACTCTAATTTAAATGCAAAATCATTTTCCAAACTAATTTTTAGTTCTGCGGTCGCCCTTGAGACTTTTTCTATTACGGTAAAAAGCTTGAAGGTTATCTTGTAGTTTTTGGTAAATGCGATCGCGTCCAAAAGGAGCAATAGCAAATCCTTCTTGCAACTTTTGTACGGCTAGTTCAGTATCAAAGTTAGTTATGTGAATCGTATTTTTTTCTTCAGTATCCAATACAAGCATAAAACGTTTTTTTGTATTCTTGGATAAAGACCAGTCTAAAAAACATAATATTTCTTTCTCTCTAAGAGTTTCTAAAACTTTCAAAGACACATCAAAATTCAATCCTAGAGAAAGTAAATACTTCATTACGGACAATATCAATAAATCTGATTCTGTGTAATAGACATTGCGTCCTTTTCCACCAGGATTGACAGTAGGCACGACGACACCTTGCTTTCGCCAATACTGAAGTTGTCGGCGAGAGCAACCTGTAATTAATGATGCTTCTGTGCTGGTATAAAAAGGTTCTCCCATAATCAACCATGATGGCACGGTAAAGAAGAGAAATATGAATAATTATTAACTTTAAAAATACATAATGTGTTTTTGATTTATATTTTTATTCATGAGTCAAAATGCTATTCAATGTCGTTTAATTGCACCAGAAACTACTCGCCGTCAACAATGGCAACTGATGGCAGAGAAAAATACCCCATTGATAAATGAATTATTAAAACAATTAGCGGAACATCCAGAACTTGAAACTTGGAAACGGAAAGGAAAAATTCCACCTGGAACTGTCAAAAATCTGTGTCAACCTTTAAGAACTTGTCCGCAATACATTAATCAACCAGGAAGATTTTACAGCTCGGTAATTTCTTTGGCTGAATACATTTATAGATCGTGGCTCAAGCTTCAAAGACGATTAATTTTTAGACTCAATGGACAGCAGCGTTGGTTACAGATGCTTAAGAGCGATGAAGAATTAGTGGCTGAAAGCGGTCGCTCTTTAAAAGAGATTGAAGCAAAAGCTTCTGAAGCACTCGATCGCCTCAATAGAGAAGAAAATCCAAGTATTTCAAATCGGTTGTTCGATTTGTATGATGAAACAGAAGATATTTTGATTCGCAGTGCGATCGTTTATTTACTGAAAAATGGCTGTAAGATACGTCAAAAGCCTGAAGATCCCAAGAAATTTGCCAGGCGCCGTCGCAAAACAGAAATTAGGGTTAAGCGTCTTCAAGAAAAACTTAATGGTAAAGCACCTCAAGGAAGAGATCTAACAGGAGAAAAATGGTTGAATACGCTCTTTACTGCGACCTCTCAAGTTCCCCAAGATGAAGCTCAAGCAAAATCCTGGCAAGATATTCTGTTAACAAAATCTAAGTTAGTACCCTATCCGATTGTTTATGAATCTAACGAAGATTTAACTTGGAGTAAGAATGAAAGAGGTAGACTTTGTGTCAAATTTAATGGTTTGAGCGATCATACATTTCAAATTTATTGCGATCGCAGACAGCTAAAGATTTTCAATCGCTTCTACGAAGACCAGCAGATTAAGAAGGCAAGTAAAAACAGTCACTCAAGTGCTTTATTCACACTTCGCTCGGCAACAATAGCTTGGCAGGAAGGAAAAGGTAAAGGAGAACCTTGGAACGTAAATCGTTTGATTCTCTACTGTACTTTCGATAACTTGCTGCTTACTACCGAAGGAACAGAGGTAGTTCGTCAGGAAAAAGCTGAAGCGATCGCCAATACTTTAACCAAAATTAAAGAAAAAGGCGATCTCAACCAAAAGCAGCAAGCATTTATACGGCGTAAAGAAACCTCGCTATCAAGAATCAACAATCCTTTTCCGCGTCCCAGTAGACCTCTGTACAAAGGTAAATCTAATATTTTATTGGGAGTTGCAATTAGACTGGATAAACCTGCAACTGTAGCTATAGTTGATGGTGCGACAGACAAAGCAATCGCATACCTTAGTACCAAACAGTTACTAGGCAAAAATTATCATCTTCTCAATCGAAAAAGACAGCAGCAGCATATTCTCTCTCATCAAAGGAACGTCGCTCAAAGACACCACGCTAATAACAAATTTGGTGAGTCAGAATTAGGACAGTATATCGACCGTTTGTTAGCCAAAGCAATTATTCAATTGGCTAAAGATTATCGAGTGGGAAGTATTGTCGTTCCCTACATGGAAGATACTAGAGAAATCATTCAAGCAGAAGTTCAGGCAAGAGCAGAAGCTAAAATTCCTGGATGTATAGAGAAACAGAAAGAATATGCCAAAAAATATCGCACTAATATTCATAAATGGAGCTATGGCAGATTGATTGACCTTATAAAAGCTCAAGCAGCTAAAGCAGGAATAGTTATTGAAGAGAGTAAGCAATCTATTCGGGGAGATCCTAAAAAACAGGCTAAAGAGATTGCGGTTTGTGCTTATCGCGATCGCATTGTCCCATTTTAAGAGTGTCAATTTAAGAATTTTCAAGCACATAACTTCTGTACCTCGAAAATTAAATATAATTTTTAATAAATCAAATATAATTTTTAATAAATCGCGCCGTAGATCATGTTCTTTTAGAACCGCTGAACTATGTTAAATGTGGGTTAGTTTTACTGTCGGCAGGCAGAATGCTTTCTGTCCCTGGTAGCTGTCCGCCCTGATGCTGCCATCGAAAAGATGGGAATAAGGTGCGCCCCCAGCAATAAGTGGTGTAGACGTACTACAGCGATCGCTACCGAATCACCTCCGAGCAAGGAGGAGTCTATCCTCATTTTTTCTCTTTTTTGACGAACCCAAGCGTGGGCAAAATTCTTAGGGGGTTCGACAAAACTGCAAAAGTCAAGCCTGACAAGCTTTTGATACTTTTAACGAAGTGGTTTTTACTGTAATGCAACAAAAAATAGAGAATTCTTTCTTAGGTTTGTCAAAATTGACCCTGGAGATGAGTCTTAATAACTATTTCAGCTTACAGAGTTTCAACGACCACTTTAAGATGGGTATGGTTGAAAGTCCCATTGATAAACATAGGCTTCCATAGCCTCCTGGTTTCAACGACCACTTTAAGATGGGTATGGTTGAAAGATCTCTGAGTAGCCAACCGTTAGGCAAAGGGGCGTCGGTTTCAACGACCACTTTAAGATGGGTATGGTTGAAAGTAGCCTACAAACGTTTGGGCATGGAAATGGATTTTATGTTTCAACGACCACTTTAAGATGGGTATGGTTGAAAGTAGCCTACAAACGTTTGGGCATGGAAATGGATTTTATGTTTCAACGACCACTTTAAGATGGGTATGGTTGAAAGCGTAATTCTTAGGAGTGGGTGCAAAATTTAACCCCAGGTTTCAATGACCATTTTGTGATGGCTTGGGTTGAAAGATAAAGGCTTAGTCATTGTTATTGATGAAGCGGAAGTGCCAACGACCACACGCAAATTTTAATTCTCAATAACTATCGTCTAATTCTCGCTAAGAAACTGAAAGTAATTTTAAAGTCTTGTTCTTTGGTTACTCCAAGTAATTTATTACTTTTAGGCGATCGCCTTGCTTGCCGAGTTTAATTTGTATCAGCAATTGCTGTATACAGTCTAAAACCAAGTAAATTCGATTAATTATTTTTTGTGCGACGCAGTAAGTCGCTTGATTTAAGTGAAAATTTCATGACTGAGGTTATGGATTTCTAGTAGATTTCATCCTACTATTCCCACGTAAAGGAGTCTCGTACTCTGGTCACATTGAAAGTAAATAATGAACTCAATGGAATGCAGACCATGAATGTATCCGAAGGTGGATAACCTCTATCCAGCTAGGGCTAGGGAAAAGTTGGAAGGGTTAATGTAAATGAATTGTCGATGAGGTTCCGTTAATTAAAGTGGGTGAAATGAGGTTGATACACCCTGACCAAAATGGTAAGCGGGCTGGTTATTAGGTCAAAATATCTTGATAACGATGAAACACTGCCCCGTCGGAATATAGACAAAACCCTCCCCAACTGTATCTTAATCATGTGAAACTGCGGTAAGCCCTATAGGTTCTCATTTATGAGTAGGTCGGACGTAAGAAAGACGGAACCACCTAGAGGGTAAAGGATACGGAAAAAGCGAAAGCTACCAGCCGAAAGGCAACGCGAACAAATAAGCGGGTAGATAGGAGTTCTAGATTTGCTCCACTTGAAAGAGTGCTAAATTCCAATAGGTTATCAACGATAGACACTTTGTAAAGGAACTGAACCCATAGTGAAAGATAGAGTCCAATCGGACATCGGAGCTAGAAGAACCAAACTCACCAACTGGTCAGAAATTGACTGGAAAAAGGTGATGAAAAAGGTTAAGAACCTAAGACAGAGAATATATCGTGCGACAAAGCTCAAACAGTGGAATCGGGTCAGAAGCCTGATGAAACTAATGCTACGCAGCTACTCCAATTTAATGTTGTCAGTTAGCCGAGTCACCGAAGCTAATAAAGGGAAAAATACCCCAGGTATCGATGGATACTTGGCTAAAACCCCAAAACAAAGAGTCAAATTGGTAAATAACTGGGACTTCCAAGTATGGAAAATAAAACCCACCAAGAGGATATACATACCCAAATCAAACGGGAAAAAACGTCCTTTAGGCATACCTACCATTAATGACCGAGTGGCACAAGCCATTATAAAAAATGCCCTGGAACCAAGCTGGGAGGCAAGATTTGAAAGTAATTCTTTTGGATTCCGTCCTGGAAGGGGATGTCATGACGCAATTGAAGGATGTTTCTACAGATTCAGAAAAGGGTCGATAGACAACTGGATATTAGATGCGGACATCAAAGGGGCGTTCGACAACATTAGTCATGAGTTTATTCTCAAAAACCTAGAGTTTACTCCAGGCAGAGAGTTTATTAAACAATGGCTTAAAGCAGGATACGTAGAATCTCAAGTCCTCAACAGGACGGATAAAGGAACACCACAAGGTGGCAATTTAAGCCCTCTACTTGCAAATATTGCACTGGATGGGATGGACAATTGGCTCTCAAAGATTACCGAAACAAAAATATACGGCAAATCTAAAAGAGGAAAAGAACGCAGAATTTACGGATTTATCCGTTATGCGGATGACTTTATCGTTACAGCCCAAACCAGAGAACAAATAGAGGCTATTATCCCAAAGATTCAAGAATGGTTAGCCCACAGAGGTCTATGCCTCAGCGAAGAAAAAACTCAAGTTAGACATATTAACGAGGGTTTTAACTTCTTAGGGTTTAATATCAGAAGATTCAATGGGAAGTGCATTGTTAAACCTCAGAAGGAAAAGGTAAAGGAAAAACTCAACCAGATTAAAATATGGTTAAAAAAACATCCAAACGCTAAACCTGAAGCGGTTATAGATGTCCTAAATCCAATACTGAGAGGTTGGGGAAACTACTACAAACATGGAGTCAGTAAAAAAACCTTTGCAGACTTTGATTACAAATTAGTCAAAAAGCTAATTAAATGGAGCAAAAGGAGACATCCAAACAAAGGCATGAAATGGGTAATTCCCAAATATTTTGGCAGAATAAAAGGGAACAAATGGGTATTTAAAGCGGATACTAAAAACAGACAGGGCGAAGATACAACCAAGTTTATCCTTAGATTGGCTACCATACCAATCATCCGTCATGTCAAAGTAAAAAGTGATGCCTCCCCAGATGACCCCCAACTGAGAGAATACTGGGAAAAGAGAAAGACCAAAATAGGCAAGAATCATTATGCCAAGGGGTCTAAGCTCTACAGGATTGCAGAATTGCAAAACTGGAAATGCCCCGTTTGTAAACAACACTTGTTTAATCAAGAGTTGATAGAGACACACCATAAACAAGAAGTGGCATATGGAGGAAGCGACGAGGAATATAACCTTGTTCACGTACACCAAAAATGTCACAGACAAATACATGGTAAACGAGCTAAGTCAAAGATAGCTTGAGCCGTGTGATTGGAAACAGTCAAGCACGGTTCTTAGAGGGGGAGGATACGGCGACGTATTCCTCTCTACTCGACAAAACTGTATATAAATAAAATGAGCTGGATTGAAAGGAGTGCTTGCATGGTATGAATATAATCAATCGTCAAACCGTATTAAAAGACCGTTATAAAATGCGTTTGATTGAAACACTTAATTAAATAATGTGTTTAATGTAAATTAAAATTAGCCTTACTAAATAGAGATTTTAATAAACTGAGAAAAAACTATTCTGATAATTTCAGCGAAACTGCAAATTTTAGAGTCCAATTTAGATTAAGTGTAAATGATAGAATAGAAACATAAATAAAGTCAGTAGATTAGGGTACTAAATTCAACTAATGAGTTTTTGTCCCAATGACAACAATTTGTCACTAATGCTTACGCGACAAATTGTTGTCAAGACGACGTATAATTTGACTTAATGACAGTAATTAGTCTCCAATGGCATTTAATGTGTCACTGTACACAACATGAGTGGAGCATAGCGGATTTGAACCGCTGACGTCTTGCATGCCATGCAAGCACTCTACCAACTGAGTTAATGCCCCCTGCAAACATTAAACATCTTACCATAAAGCTTAGAATAAAAAATTTTAAAGAAATTTTGCTAAACTCTCTTGAGTGGCGGCAGCGGTTTTGTCCCAGCTAAATAGTTTAGCCCGCTGTAAACCTAAATCCCGCAACTGCGATCGCAACAAAGTATCTCTAACAATTGACTCCATTGCCGCTGTAATTTCACTCGTCTGGTAAGGATCGACAAGGATTGCTGCCTCTCCCGTAATTTCGGGTAAAGAAGCAAGATTGGAAGCGATCGCAGGAGTACCACAAGCCATTGCTTCTAATACGGGAAGCCCAAAACCCTCCCAAAAGGTAGGAAAAACCAATGCGATCGCGCCACTAATTAAAAATGGTAACTCCTGATAGGAAACATAATTAAGAAATTTTATGCGATCGCTAACATCCAACTCTAAGGCTTGTTGCTGTAGTTGGGGAGTGAAACGACGGTCGATTTCACCTGCTATCCACAATTCATATTCCTTGCTGTCAGACATTTTTGCAAAGGCAGCAATTAAACCCTGAAGGTTTTTATAGGGATCTTGACGACCGAGATAAAGAAAATAAGGACGGTTGGAGTTTTTTGTAGTAACCGTTCGAGGATAAAAATTATCGCGATCGTACCCTAATAAAATTGGCGTTATTTTTTTAGCAGAGATGCCGTAGCGATCGCTAATATCTCTGGCGGTAGCTTCAGAATTACAGATAATATGTTCGGCTTGTTGTAAAACTAAAGGTACGACATAGCGAAAATAATTAGTCAAAGGTGAAATTAACTTAGGAAAACGCAAAGGAATTAAATCGTGACACATCACTACATAACGACAATTACGATATAGAGGTGCTTCTGGTAAGGGAGAATAAATTAAATCTGCGTTTGAGTGTCGATATATCTGCGGTAATTTAAGTTGTGTCCAGAGTAGTCGGCGTAAATGTCCGCTGCTTCCCTGTGCTGGAGTCAAATTATTGGGAATTGAAATACACCGAAAAGGCTCGAATTTTTTAGCAGTTAATAGTGTCGGGTTGAGTTTTTGTAAACCAGGAATGACATTAAGAGCATAGGTAGCAATACCTGTGGGTCTGTCAAACAAAAACGAGAGATTGATTAATAGTGAATTAGACAAGATCGATCGCCGAACGAAAATTTAGCTATTTAGAAATTAAGAAAAATAATATCTTACATGCGGTTACATAAACTATTTCGGTAACGCGATCGCGATTAATCGATCGCTAGAGGTTTGGTTTTATCTAAAACTGTCCAAACTTCTGCTAACAATTCATCTAAACCAGTGTGAGTTACTGCCGAAATTTTTAAAATCTTGGCAGTAGTTAGTTTCAAGAATTCTTCCGTTAACAAAGCAAGAATTTCTTCATCTACCGCATCTATTTTATTAAAGGCAATAATCTGCGGACGTTTGTTTAGTCCCCTTCCGTAAGCGGTCAACTCCTGCTGAATAGTTTGATAGTCGGCAATTGGATCGTTAGCAGTAACATCTATTAAGTGTAATAGTAAGCGAGTGCGTTCGATGTGACGCAAAAATTCATGTCCCAAACCGATGCCTTCAGAAGCCCCTGCAATTAACCCTGGTATATCGGCAAATACAGTTCCGTCTCCCGTAGGTTTACGTACTACCCCCAAATTGGGAACTAGAGTAGTAAAAGGATAATCAGCTATTTTTGGTCGCGCCGAAGAAAGAGCGGCAATTAAAGTTGATTTACCTGCATTAGGTAGTCCGATAATTCCTACCTCTGCCAGCAGCTTTAACTCCAAACGCAAACGGCGAGTTTCTCCTTCTAATCCTGGTAAAGCATACTCTGGAGCGCGGTTGCGATTGCTCAGAAAATATTTATTTCCCAAACCTCCTTTACCACCTTCAGCTACCAATAGCGTTTGTCCGTCAGTTACTAAATCTCCTATTATTTCTTGCGTTTCAGCATCGTAAACTGTAGTACCGCAAGGAACTTCTATAAGGCGATCGCTTCCCATAGCACCAGTACGATTGCTAGGACCGCCTCTTTTACCGTCTTCGGCTTTAAAAATACGAGAATACTTAAAATCTAGCAGAGTTTGCAGGCGTTCTGCGGCAGTTAAAATAACCGAGCCACCTTTACCACCATTACCTCCAGCAGGACCACCCGCAGGTACGTATTTTTCTCTTCTAAAGGCAACTATACCGTCACCTCCTTTACCTGCGACAACTTCTATTTCTGCTAGGTCGATAAACTGCATTAGTTATTTGGTCGATCGTGTATCGATAGATCTTAGCAATTTTAATAGATTAACTAAGGCTTAATATCGATCGCCAAATATTGACAGCCAACTATAGGTTATATTGTCGATGGTAATTTTGTGAGTCGAACAGTGTTTTCTAGAAGAAAGTTTTTGTCGCTAACGGGAGTTGGTGTAACGGGAAGCATATTAGCCGCACCGCTTAAAAATCTGTATGCTAAAGCAGATCGAGGTCAATCTGTAATTACTAATAAGTTTGGTACGCTACGCTCAGATCCATCGGGAATCTTAGATTTACCAGCAGGTTTTGAGTATCGCATTCTTTCTCCTGTGGGCGAAACCATGAGTGATGGAAATATCGTACCAAATCATCACGACGGTATGGCAGCTTTTGCAGGGGAAGATGGCGCGACTATTTTGGTTAGAAATCATGAAATTCACCCCCTTCAGACTAAAAACACGCTGGCTGACGATATAGAGCAATACGATCGCTTTTGTGGTGGCGGTACTACTACCTTGATTGTCGATCGCCACAATCGATTGCAACAACACTATCTCTCTTTGGCTGGAACTAACCGTAACTGTAGCGGCGGAACGACTCCCTGGGGTTCCTGGATTAGTTGCGAAGAAACAACCGCTACTCCTTATCCACCTCCAGGATATACACTTCAGGAAAGTCAACAGTACTGGGGTAAAGTATCTCGCAAACACGGATATAACTTTGAAGTCCCCTCTAAAGAAGGATTAGCCAAGCCAATACCTTTAGTTGCTATGGGCAGATTTCGTCATGAGGCGATCGCTACCGACCTGCAAACAGGTTATATTTATCAAACAGAGGATTGTTTGGATAGCTGTATCTATCGGTTTCGACCCCATCGAGCGGGTAAACTAGCGTCAGGCGGAACACTAGAAGCTTTGGCGATCGCCAATCTGCCCAAACTAGATACGGCAGTAAATTTTCCTCTTGGCAAACCCCAACCAGTTACCTGGGTCAAATTAGAAGATGTCGATCCCGAACACGATACCTTACGCTACGAAGCACAAGCGAAGGGTGGAGCGATTTTTAAAAGAGGGGAAGGTATGTGTTACACCGATGGAGAAATTTACTGGACTTGTACTAATGGCGGTAAGGCAGGTATGGGGCAAATTTTTCGCTACAATCCCCTTCAAAAAACTTTGGAACTATTTGTAGAGTCTCCAGGCAAAGGAATTTTAGACTATCCCGATAATTTAACTCAAGCACCCTTTGGCGATCTAATCGTTTGCGAAGACGGTATGGGCGAGCAGTTTTTAGTGGGAATCACTCCCGAAGGTAAATACTATAAATTTGCCCGTAATGCTTTAAATAATAGTGAATTTGCAGGGGTTTGCTTTGCTCCTGACGGTCAGACTATGTTTGTTAATATTTATAATCCTGGCATGACTTTGGCAGTTTGGGGAAAGTGGTAACGATCGATGAACAGCGAACAATTAACAATTAATAATAAGAGTTTAGCTGCGCGAGTGTTACTTGTTTATTGCTAATTGTGAAGGCGTAATTCGAAGGTTTTCTCGCGGACTGAAGCGTTTGCTAACCGCCCGAAATTGCTAATTAAAAAGTAATGAGTAATGAGTGTCCTAATTTAAGTGCGTACTGCTGTAACTGGAGAGATAAAGCATATCGATTGGTCTACTATGTCTACAGCAAAATTAATACTACAATTTATTGTTACATCTTAGTTACTGCCAAAATTTTTTTAAATAGCAGCAATGTTTAGTTCGATCTTTAGCAATCTAATTCCACGCAAGCAGTTTATTCGCTTGAGTTTATTAGGATGTACGTCGCTATCTTTAATTAGTATCTTTCCAGTTTCCGTTCGCGCTGAATCATTGCAAGTAGGAACAAAACCATTTGCTCCTTTTGCTTTCGTTCATGAAGGACAATATATTGGCTTTAGTATCGATCTTTGGCAGGAAGTAGCTAAAGAGTTAGATTTGGAATACGAACTATACGGAGAAACAACTGTCTCGGAGCTATTGAATTCAGTAAGTTCTAAAAATACTGATGTGGCGATCGCAGGAATTACTATAACTTCCGAACGAGAAAAAACTGTAGACTTTTCTTACCCCTTTTTTGAATCAGGATTACAAATATTAGTTCTTTCACGTTCTCAAACTTCTCCGATCGATACCTTTTTCTGGTTGATTTTTTCTCCCATTCTTTTAAAAACTATTGGTGTGTTGCTACTAGTTATTTTTATTTCGGCTCACTTATTATGGTTTTTCGAGCGTAAGCAAAATTCTCAGATGTTTCCACGAGAATATTTACCTGGTATTTGGGAAGCTTGCTGGTGGTCTGTCGTAACCGTAGTTACTGTTGGCTATGGAGATAAAGCACCAATTGGCGTGGCTGGTAGAATAGTCGCCACTATTTGGATGTTTACAGGAGTTTTACTAATATCTTATTTTACTGCTTCGGTTAGTTCTGCTCTAACGGTGCAACAGTTAGCAAGTTCTATTGAAGGACCCGATAGCCTCGATGGAAAAAGGATAGCTACGGTTAAAGGTAGTACGGCAGCAGAATATTTAGCCAATCGACCCATCAAAAGAATTGAATTTGACTTGGTAGAAGATGCCTATGAGTCTCTAGAAGCAGAACGAGTAGATGCTGTAGTTTATGATGCTCCAGTATTACAAAACTATGCAGTTAAAGATGGTGTGGGTAAAGTTAGAGTAGTAGGTCCGATTTTTGAACGACAAAAATATGGCATTGCTCTCAAATCAAACAGTCCTTACCGAGAACCAATCAATCAGGCATTGTTAGAGATAATCGAAAATGGAACTTATGATGAAATTTATCAAAAATGGTTTGGAGAAACGGAATAAATTGCTAATTTTTTTATTGCTTAAATCGGACTTGATACGAGCAACTTAATAGGCGTTCTTTGAGCGATTAAAAACTGCGTAACTTATAACTAACAGAGAAAATTATTTAGTCAGTCATCATCCTGTAAAAATCGTATTGTTAGTATCCGACCGACGCGTATTTAAAGCGTCAAATAATTGCTACATACTGTCTACAGTAGAAGGAAGAACCCAATAACCAATACCATCTTCATTTCCTTCTGGTACTAAATTAGGTAAATTGGTATCTACAGAAGCTTTTTCGTTAGCTGAAGCAGTATAGAAGTGCGCTCCAGTATCGGTATTTAAATAACGATACAAAGGAATAGTTCCTGGTTGAGAAGTTTCATAAGCATAGTAAGCAATGTCTTCATCATTGTAGTTAGGTAGATTATTGAGAACAGAATTTCGCTCTCTATCAAAAATAGTGTAGAGATGAACTCCAGTATCTCTGTTTAGCAGTCGATAAACAGGCGTAACTCCAGTTAAAGCATCTTTTTCATTTAAAGGCACACCTTCAAAAGCAATACCTTCGTTTTTATAGTTAGGTAAATTATCTAAAATATTTTCTCTTTCTACCTCTGAAGCAGTGTAAAAATGTGCTCCAGTATCCCTATTCAAAAAACGATAGACTTCAACATCATCATCTGAATTTTCGAGTTCCTTTGCAGTATTAGCTATTTCTTGAAGGTCGTCATCTATAGTTTCTGGAGACAACCCAAATGAGGCAAAATCTATCAAGGCTTCTGATAAGGGAAAACCAGAAGTGTTTTGTGCCGTGTCATTTAATTGTTCAAAAGTAAAATTACCTAAATAATTAGAATTAGGAATACTACGAAAATTATCAAGTTCCGTTACTAGATTTTGATAAGACAACTGTTGACCGTTATCTAACTCAAAAGTTTCAATTTGATTTTCTGAGTTTTGCCAATCTAAAAGCAAAACGTACTGCTGATTGTCAGTATTAAAAGCATATAAATGTCGATTATCTATATCTAAAAAATAGCTATTAAGATTATTAATACCAATACCGTCAACTATCAAGCTATCATCTTCAGAACTGCTATTGTCAAAAATAACTGCAAATTTATTGGCATTTAATGTATAGCGATCGCCTCCAGAACCTCCAACTAAAATAGCAGCATTATTTTCAGTCAAGCTAGGATCTAAACCTAGATTATCATTTCCTTGCAAGCCATAAATAATTTCTCCATTGTTGGCTAACAAAAAATCATCGTTGCTAGAACTACCGAAAACTGCGGTAAAATTGCCAATTGTCATTATTTTACTCCCTTACAAAAAAAATTTATTAGTCGATATATTTTCATATTTTCTTGGGTTTTGTAGCCAATAGCACTAATATGATTTTTATATTTTTTTTATTAGAGCTTATAAAAAATTTTTGCTTTTATTAAAACCGCTGATTTTGCAGGATGTTAAAAATTAAAGTCAATAAAAGCTTTTTGATAATCAAACTCTGTTTGTCAAATCAATTTTTGCTATTTTAACATAAATGTGTTTTAAAAAAACTACAACTACAAATAACAAAAAAATAATTTGCAAAATAGATCGATAAAATAAATTATTTTATTTAGTAAACCGTATGAATATTGAGTTTTATTTTCTTATTATTATCAAATTTGTAAAGCTTAATTTTGCCAAATTTTTATTGTATGTTGCTCGTCACTACCAGCTAAAGTTTTACCATCGGGAGCAATAGCGATCGCGCCAACCTGCCAACTAGGAGTGGCAATTGTAGCTAGTTGTTCTTTGGTTGTATAATTCCACAATATGATGGTGCGATCGCCATCGGCACTAGCAATTATTTGTCCGTTGGGACTAAAACTAATAGCATTAATTCCCTGTTTGTGTCCCGTAAGAGTCGCTACTTCTTCTCGATCGGTAACATTCCACAGCTTAATAGTTTTATCTTTGCTACCGCTAGCCAGGGTTTGACCATCGGCACTAAAAGCTAGAGCTTCAATTGCCAGTTTATGACCTGCAAACGAGGCGGTTTCTTCTTGACTGGCAACGTTCCACAGTTTAATAGTTTTGTCGGCACTACCGCTAGCCAAGGTTTGACCATCGGCACTAAAAACTAAGGCATTAACCGCTAGTTTATGACCTGCAAACGAGGCAGTTTCTTCTTGACTGGCAACATTCCACAGTTTAATAGTTTTGTCAGCACCGCTACTAGCTAGGGTTTGACCGTCGGGACTAAAAGCCAAAGCATTAACCGCTAGTTTATGCCCTGTCAGTGTGGCAATTTCCGTTTGGCTGGCGATATTCCACAATTTAATAGTTTTATCTTTGGCTGCGCTGGCTAATATCTGTCCATCTGGACTAAAAACTAACGCTAATACTGGTTGGGAATGTCCTGCTAGCTGATATAAATTTGTTTGTGAAATTATATTCCATAACGATTTGCCTGCCGTATTATTGGTAGCTACTGGCGGAGGATTATTTGGTAGAGAAACTGGCTGTTTTGCAGGTGTAGATTTGGGTTCTGAGGATGCTTGAAGCGAGACGGCTTCTGATTTTACTTCAGGAGTTGTCGATTTTTCTACTGGAGAAGTTGTGGCTTGAGTCTTAGCTTTAGTAAAAGCTTGTTTTTTAGGTGCAGTAGACTTCGATGCTGGAGTTTTAAGACGGTCTGGTTTAGCTTTAGTTTCAGCTTTCTCTGATGAAGGTGTAGCGATGCCAGAAGCTGAGTCTGCTGCATTATCGTCGGAATCTTTTACTGATGCTGGTGGCGGTGCGACTTTTGATTCAAATTTGGCTTTAATGTTAGCTTTCTCTGATGCGGGAGTTGGCGATTTGGACTCTGGCGGAGATTTAGAAACGGAAGCAGGCGAGTCCGTTGCATTATTGTCAGCATCTTTTACCACTGCTGATGAAGATGCGGCTTTCAATTCTATTTTGTCTTCTACTGGCGGAGGTTTTATTTCTGTCTTTTGCACCATTACGGTAGCGTCGAGGGTCAAACATTCAAAAACAAATTCGGGTCCTTTTTTTCCTAAAGTAATGCGATCGCCAGACTCTAATTGTCTGGGTTCGCTAATGGGGCGATCGTTAACCAAAGTGCCATTAGTAGTTCCTAAATCTTCGATCTTCCAATTTGAATCGACCATTTTTATCTCTGCATGACGGCGAGATACGGTAAGAAATTTATTTGGTTCTAAAGCAATTTGGCAATCTGGCGAACGACCGATAACTGTAATTTCTGTTGGAGATAGAGAGTATTGTTGGAGATTAGATTCACTAGTAGATGTAGTTTTAATGGTCAAAGAAGCCCAATTAGCATCGTCAAGATTTGCCATAAATTCACCTCTTATCTAACTGTTAACTTTATAAAATTTTGCTTGACAAATATTGCATAATTATTTGTTTTGTCGGTCATATTAAATTTTGGTACACCCAAAAATACGCATTTAAGTAGTTATTTAAATTATTCAAAAAAGCCTTGTTATAGTTATTTACGCTTATTTTCACCTATTTTGTAAAAAAAATATTTAGATAGAGGTTTGAGTATTTGCAGTGAAACTTAAATATACTATTGTATGTATTTAAAATCATACAATTATCTCTCCGCACAAAAAAATAAAATTATTTGCATATTTGCGATCGGTTGGGCGTATTTAATCTATGTAACCTTCAAACACTACTGGAGACAGTAACTTTTTGAAGAGTGCTAGTTGGAGAGTTCTATTAACTTAGTAAATAAAGATTATGGCTGAAGATATTAACGAACTGATCGACCAGTGCGACCAAAAATCGCAAGTTTTAATAACCGATGCGGAAACAGCTTTTGATGAAGTCGATCGCATCGTAGAATTTGCTACTAACTTGGCTGATGAATTGACCACTGCCAACCAGGAAGCTCAAGAAAGTTGGGAGGCAATTATCGCCGAACTAGAGGAAGCAGAAGAATCTCTAGAAACCGAAATGGAAGGCACCAGAGAAAGGCTCACTTCCTTTCAAGAGAAAATTACCGAAGTCGGTGATGGTGTAGCCGAAGCAATGGATCGCTTTAGCACTCGGTTAGAAGAGGTAAAAAGCCGTAAAGCAGAAATGACCGCTCAAATGGAGGAGGAAAAAGAGAATACTACCAATAACTTGGATACTTTTTCAGAAAACCTCCGCAATTTGGAAGAGGCAATAGTCGATTACCAAGAAGCAGCCAACGGCAACATTGACGAACATAATGAGGCTATCAATGCTGCTATAGATAGCTTTGACGAGAAAAAAGCCGAGCTGCTAGAACAATTTGCGGCTTTGGAAACTGAGTTACAAGAGAAACTTGAAACTTTAGCAGACGATTTTTCTAACGTAGAAGAGGAGAGTACTAGTAAAAAAGAAGATTTTGAAAGCAATTTAGACTCTTTAGCCGAAGGGGTAATAGGTGCGATCGCCTCTAAATTTGCCGACGAGGTGATGGCAGAACTTACGGGTTCATCCGAGGGACTTACTAAGGCGTTTTCAACTCTAGATGATGCTGGAGGCGAAATGAGCGAACTACTTGAAGGCAGCATCGGCGAAATTGTCGATAAAGTTTCCGAAGTAACCGATTTAATTGACGAAGTTAAGCCAGTTCTCGACACGGCTAAATCCATATTGTTGTAACCCTTATAAATATTAATTAACAGGAGAATTGATATGGCAGCAGCAGAAGTCCTATCGCAAAATATCGAAGAAACCAGCGAGAAACTCCAGCAAATTATCGATGCTACAGAGTTGGCATCAACTCAAATGACCGAACTCACCGGTCAGTTGGAATCTACCAATAGCAGCTTAGAAGCAGCAAAAGATAACATTATCGAAGGCTTAGAAGCTACTACACAAGAATTTGAAAACGCTCAAACCGAATTTAGTAGCTCTCGCGACGAAATGTTGAGCGTCATGGAAAGTTTACAAGAGGCTCTAGCAGACTTAGAAGAAAGACTAACTAGCGGTGGCGAAACCATAGAGAGCGCAGAAAACGAATTTGGCTCGGATAATGATAGTCGTCAAAGCGAACTAGAAAGTAGTTTAGAAGAGGTGGTAGCGGCATTTGGCGAACTGGCGGAAACCATTTCCGAAATGGAAGACAGCGTCGCCGAAAGTAGTGACGAAACCGAAAGCTTCTTTGACGACTTTACCGAAAGCATAAAAGGTTTGCAGGAGCAAATGGAAACGGCTCAGTCCGATACTGAAAGCGACTTTGATGAAGTGGCAAACAATATCGGTGAAACTTTAAAGTCCGAACTAGACTCAATCCTCAGCGACTTTAGCAGTGAGCTTACCGACGAACAACTCGAAGAAATAAGTTCGGGGTTAGAAGAACTCGGCAAAAACTTCGATGAAATGTTCAACTCTTTTGGCAAAGATACAGAAGATTTAGCCGATCGCCTGAAAGAAACTCTTAATGAAGTTTTAGAAGACTCTCAGGAGTATGCAGGCGAAACCATGAAAGAGCGCATTACCGAAACCTTTGAAGATGCGATCGAAGATTCGGTCAAGGCAATGATGACTGAAGTGGTAGAAAACTTTACCATGATGACTTTTGGCACTTCCGTTACCACGGCACTATCTCCGTTACTGCCAATGATGGCAGCAGCCAAAATTGCGATCGGTACTATTAACGAAGTCTTAAGTCTGGGCGGTATTTTCTAAAACCAGATTGAGATCCAGAGGTTCTAAAGCTATTCGATTTGATAGAACCTACAAACTTTTTACTTTTTACTTTTTACTTTGTTTGGGAGTATTTTGACATGAGCGAATTAAGCGAATCTTTAGATATGATGTCCCAATTGATGACGGATTTTCCCGAAAGATTGGATGGCATCATTATTCAGGCACAGGAAGTAGAAGCCGAAGCCAACGAACTAACCGAAAACGTAGCTGAAAAACAGCAGCAGGTAGCCGAGATTCTGGCACAGGTACAAACCGCACTTAATGAAATGCGCGAAGAAGTAGCCGAACATCAGTCCGAAACTGAATCTCAGGTAGAAAGTTTTGAAAATAGCGTCACTGAATTAACTGATTTTCTCAGCGAGGCTACCCAACAGCTAGATGAAGAGGTGCAAAGTACCCAGGAAAAATTTAGTCAGTTTCAAAGTCAGTTAAACGATAATCGCGACTCGACTAGAGCTAAAGAAGAAGAAAGCAACAGCGAACTTACTCAAGCTCGCGACTCTATTAACGAAAGTCAAGAAAAGTTAGCGACGGCAATGGAAAGCACCATCGAAAAAATTAGCTCGATGCGAGAAAAACTAGAATCGGCTCAAGACTTAATGGAACGAGAAATAGACAGTTTTACCGAACGAGTTAACCAGGGACAAGAGGAAGTTAGTAGCAATATTCAGACTATGGCTAGTGAATTTGCCAGTATCGCCTCTACCTTTAGCGACAGTCTTAACGAAACATCAGAACTTTTATCTGGTGGAGTAGATGGCTTGATGGATAATGCTAAAGAAACCATTCAAGAAGAAATTAGAGAGTTAATTGATAGTGCTGTCGGTAAAGTGACAGACTCAATGGACGACATGGTTAAAAGATTGACCGACTCAGAAGAAGAATCTTCGGGAACGCGACAGCTTCTAGAGCCACTATTCGACCAGCTTGAAGGCTTTATCGATCCCATAGAAGACGGAATTGACAACGTTAGAACAGCAGCAAATAAGTTTGGCGTAGATTTTTGTTAAAACAAATTTTGAAACGGTAATTAACTAGTAGGAGATTAAACAAATGGCAATTGATTTTGAAACCACCGCAGCCGAAACGGTAACGAAGCTACAAGAATTGATGAATCGCGCCGATGAGGCAGGAGAAAACTTATCTCAGGCACGAGAAAGATTAGCTGAGGTATCGGCACAGTTTGATAGTAACTGGTCTAGTCTGGCAGAAAGAGCCGAAGCTTTATTAGAACGAATTTCTGCTGCTAGAGAAGATTTAAGTGGCGAGTCAGAAGCAGTCACTCAAGGCTTTGCCGATATGGAAAGCAGTATTGAATCTTTACAATCGGAAGCCAGTCAGCAGCTAGAGGAAACTAAAGCTGAGTTGGGCGAACTGGGTAACGAATCAGAAACTAATGGCTCGGAATTGAACGACGTATTTGAAGCAGTAAGAGAAACTATCGACAATCTTCAGAGTAAAGTTGAAGAAGTCCAGGAAAATCTGATAGAAAACCTCGCCGACTCGGAGAGCAATCTACAAGATGAAGTATCTGAAGCGATCGCAGCTTACGAAGAAGAAATCGATTCTCAAGCTTCCGAAACTCAAGAGTTAGTATCAAACGATGCTAGTGAGAAATTAAGCGAAATGCTGGCTAACCTGGCAACTCATTTGGAAACCATACAAACCGAACTGAGTACCAAAGCCGAAGACAAAGCCGAAGAAACCAACAGTTCTTCCGAAGAAACTCTGAACGATTTTACCAGCGAGCAAGAAAGCATATTTGGCGATCTTACTGCTAAAGCTCAAGAATTGGAAGATGCTCTGACTACCTTAAGCGAAATGGTAGACACGACCAGTACTACTGTAGATACCACTAAAGATACTTTGGTTGATGGCGTGAGCTTAACCAATGTCGGTATGGAAACTGTTGTGGGACTTATCGATGAAGTCAAAGAATTACTCGGTAAATTCGGCGTTTAGAACAAGCTATAAGCCATTAGCGCAGTCTGGAGCGCATGCTTTTAGCTTTTAAGAGACTATCATTTGCTGATAAGTAAGCAAAATAGTCTCTTATCATTACAGAATCAGCAATGCCAACAAAACGGTAATATCTGTTATAGCGATTAAACTCATGCCACCAAAAGCAGATAAACTCAAGCAAACTATAGAAAACTTGCAGCTTTTTTTAGCCAGAAGAACCGACGACCGCGAAGATTTAGCCGATATAGAACGAAAGTTGGTTCAGTTTAAAAAAGTCCTGGATATTCAAAAGCTAACCGTCCAGATTGTAAGTGACGAACCATTGCTGGCACAAGCTTTATTCGATCTAATTAATAGTAAAAAAGAGCTAAAAGAAGTTCTTCAGCTAAAGTTCGATCCCATTCCCAAGCCAGTAGTAAAAGTTACACCCAAGCAGTTTGCCAGCATACAGTTAAGGCAGTTCCAGCAAAACTCTACAGGAGTACAGCAGTATTTTGAACTTAGTTCGGATAAAGAAAAGCTAATTGGCAGATCCCATGAATGCGATATTGCGATCGCTCCCAACTTATATCAGGGAGTTTCTTGGAATCATGCAGCAATCGAACCAGTTGTTAACGGCGAAGCTACTCAATGGCAAATTTGCGATCGCGGCAGTACCAACGGCACTTTCGTCAACGGCAGAAAAATTACCGAGTGTCAGCTACTCCAGTCTAAAGACATAGTTACTTTAGCTTCTCCAAGGTTTAGTGAAGGTATTGCCGAACTAGTTTTTACTACTAGAGTTGAAACTCCCAACTCAGATGGCACGGATCGAGAATATTGGGATATCGTCGATTGCGATTTACTGTTTGTAGTTATTGACGGTAAACAGGCACCCACGACAGAAGTAACGGCATTTATCCGCGATCTCGACAATACCTGCATTTCCAAACAGTTTTTGGTGGTAGACATACCCAATCCCAAACAAGAACCAGAAGTCGCCAAAAATGCCGACGCTAATCTTAGCGAACTAGAAAACTGGCTTAAAAACGAAGTTGCAGACAAAGGTTTTGAGTTAATTCCTCTGTATCTCAAACCCTATTACAGCGAAGATACCGATCTCGAAATCGATCCCAAACTGCAAAAAAAACAAGACCGCTTTTTTAAAGTCGTTGAAAGTTCTGTCAAGCGTCAACCAGAAAATATGTTAGCCAAACGCATAGCGGTTAAAGTCGTCCGTGCCGCAGAACCAATCGAACCAGTTTTATATCACCAACAAGAGGAATTAATCCAGAAAATAACTCAAGAACAACAGGAAATAAAAGCTTTAGAACAACTCAACTTTAAAGAAATTAGCAAAAAAGCGATCGCGCAAGCCAATCAGGATAAAGACAAGTTTTTCAAACAAATAAAACTAGATGTAGCTAACTCTAAAGCAGCACTGCTAGATATTTACAGCAAAAAAAGTATTATTTACAAAGTTCAAGATTTTGTCGATCGCCTCAATCCCATTGTTTTCAATAAACATGGACAAAAAATTATTCAGTTAAACGATGATTCTCAACCAGATTCGGAAGATATTAATGAAAGTTTAATTGGCTTTTGTACTACTTCTTTAGAAAGTTGGGCGATCGAAGAATGGCAACGCATTCAACATATTTACGATCGCGGCGGATTAAATAGCTTATTAGATCGACTTTACCAAACAGTTAATATCGTCCCCAATCTCTTACCAGAATCTATTTTTTCCCAACCAGAAAGAATCGACATAAAAGATAATTTTCTAATTTCTTTTGCTGGTACTAACTGCGAAGTAAGTCACAAACAAAAATCTTTGGGTGCATACATCATGAAGCAACTAAGAAGTCAAATGATGCAAGTTATGATGATGCTAACTTTATTGCTGGGATTTGTAGGCATTAGTGCTAATAAAGGTCAAATGATGAAAAATCTTTCAGGCATGTTTCAAGAGCAACCTTGGTTTTTTGGCATATTTGTCTGTGCGATTATTTTCCTGTTAGTTAATGCATACAATAACGACAACAAACATAAATTAGAAGAAGCGGGTACGAAACTAAAGAAAGACCTGGCTAGCTATTATCAATCGTTTACTAAAAATTTATTAGATAAAGTAATTCAAGATATTAACCTGGCATTAGACTCAGAAGATAAAAAGATTGCTGATACTCTTGAATTTATAAGCGATACTTATACCGATCGCATAGTAGAAGTTGAAAAGCAGCAAATTCAAATTAAAAACAATCTAGAAAAATATCAAGCTCAACAGAAAATTTTGTCAAATGAGCTATCAGAGTTTGAGGAATTAAAGAAAATGTAGTGATTTAATAGGTTGTTTTGTTTTAAATAAAATACGGTGTAAAGCAATCGTGTTTGTTAAATTTCCTAGTTTGATAAATAGCGATTGCTGTTTTCAAAAATTGTATCCACCCTGAAAGACAATAATGTAATGTAGTTTTGTTAGACTCAATTGCAATATACGGTCAATCTATTGCAGCAGTAATAACTTTAGTTAACTCTTCTTCTTTCCAGGGCTTATGCAAACAAGCATGAAGATTGGCTTTTTGTTTGGCTCGTTCGATTGCAGTTTCGTCAGCCTGTCCAGTGAGCATTATGGTTTTGAGTTTGGGAAAACGTTGATGAATATTAATGAGAAATTCATCTCCCTTAGTTCCTGGCATTAACCAGTCAGAGACAATAACGATAATGTCAATTTCTTCATCATTTAGTTCCTCAATTACTTCCCAGGCTTCTTCAGCACTTTGAGCCACTTCATAGGTAAAGCGGGTTCCAAATTTTCGTTTGAGTTGCTCTCTCAAACTATCTAAAATAATTACTTCATCATCGACACAGAGAATTGCAGACTCAGACATAGTTTTTGTTGATTAATCGTTAGTTGTTATAGTGCGACTACTTCTTACTGTCTGTCTACTGTCAGTAAGTAGCTAGTTGTTAAATTTAGTTTGTCCTAGTTCACTACTATCAGCAATAGTTCTTTAGTATTTATTAGTCTTTTGCAGACTGATGTTCGATAGTTTTTTTTTCGATCGCAATTTAGAGCATTGTTTTGGGAATCTTAAAGTTAATAGCGCCTAAAAATTAATGAAGATAGTGTAGCTCTCTCGAATTAAGCAAAACTACTAGTAGAAGCAAGTTATGTTACTGCTAGCTTGTTTATGAATTAGTTGGTGTAATTCAAGCTAATTCTGCTGATGACGAAGTTATAAAGACATTATGAATAACTTAGTTTATAAACAAAATTCAAACCAAAAATTCCATTTACCAGAATGGTCGGTGTTAGTCATAGCACTTTTGATATCTCTTACTACAATAGTTTCTATTAATAAAATCAATCAATGGGCAGAAAAAAGCGCTCGTACCAAAATTCTTTTACTTAATATGAAAGAACAGTTAAGTAGACTGAATTTATTAGAATGGGAAGCTATTGCCAAGTACCAAATAAACGAGCGCAAACTAGAACAGAACGTCAGTCAAGAATTAGAGGAAAGTCGAGAAGAAACGTCAATAGTATTGAAGAATTTAAAAGCTCTCGATTCTAATCGAGAGGAACTAAGCAATTTTTTCATTCTTCAAAAACAATATGAAAGTCAAATAAATCGAGCCTTGCAATTATTGATTAGCGAAAACTTTCAAAATTTAATAGAAATAAATGAAGAAGAAATTGATAAAGTTTACGATGAATTGTATGCAGAAATTTCCAATCTGGAAAAGATTTACATAGAGCGAGAACAACAAGCAAGAACAATTGCTAATTTTGGTTCTGCTTTATCATTGTTAGTTGCAGGATTGGCTTTAGGGATAGTTTTTTGGCAGTTTAATAAAAAACTATGGCATAAAAACCACGATTTGGAAACAGCACTGTTAGAACTCAAGCAAACACAAGCACAGTTAATTCAACAAGAAAAAATGGCAGCCTTGGGACAGCTAGTAGCTGGAGTAGCTCACGAAATAAATACTCCTTTGGGTGCAATTCAAGCTTCTGCCGACAATACCACTAAAGCTTTAAAAGAGGCTCTATCAGAATTACCTTTACTGGTTAAACATCTTAACTCAGCGCAACAACAATGCTTTTTTGAGTTAACAACTCAGGCAATAGAAAATAAACCAGTTCTAACTTCTAGTGAAAAACGCCCTCTCAAACGCCAGCTGACTAAATTATTACAAGAACAAGAAATAGATAATGCAAGAAATATAGCCGATACTTTAATAGATATTGGAATTGTTAGTAAAAACAAAACTGATTTTTCTTGTGATTTGTCTTATTCAGATAGTACGCTTCACAATTATTTACCGCTTTTAAAACATCCTCAAGTAAATTGGATTTTGCAATTAGCCTATAATTTAACTCGTTTGCTAGGCAATAATCGTACTATTTCTACAGCAGTAGAAAGGGCTTCCAAGATAGTTTTTGCTTTAAAAAACTATACTCGTCAAGACCAAAAAGGCGAAAAACAACTAACACAAATTATCAATGGAATTGAAACAGTATTAGAGATTTATCACAACCAAATTAAGCGAGATATCGAACTAATTCGTAATTATCAAGCTTTACCCGAAATTTGGTGCTATCCTGATGAATTGATTCAGGTTTGGACTAATCTAATTCATAATGCAATACAGGCTCTTGAAGGTAAAGGAAAAATTGAGATTGTTACCAAGCAGATAGAAAATAGTATTTTGGTGCAAATTGCCGATTCGGGCTCTGGAATCGAGCCCGAAGTTAGAGCAAAAATTTTCGAGCCATTTTTTACTACTAAACCAATGGGAGAAGGAAGTGGTTTAGGGTTACATATCTGTAAAAAAATAATCGAGAAACATCAAGGAAGTATTAAAGTTGAAAGCCAGCCTGGGCATACTAAATTTAGTGTTTATTTGCCTATCGCTCCCGATCGATTAAATTGAAATAATTTAGGAGTAATTTTTAATTATGTCTAGTGCGGCAATTCTCTGTGTTGACGATGAAATAGTTATTTTAGAAAGTCTTAAAGAACAACTCAAACGCAATTTTCGCGATCGCTATATTTACGAAGTAGCAGAAAGTGCCGAAGAAGCTTGGGAAGTAATTGAAGAGTTACAGGAAGACGATATCAAAATTTTAATTATTGTTTCTGATTGGTTGATGCCAGGAATTAAAGGAGATGAATTTTTGATTCAAGTCCATCACAAATTTCCCAAGGTAGTTACCGTGATGCTCACGGGACAGGCTGACGAAGCCGCGATTGTAAGAGCCAAACAAAAAGCCAATCTCTATGCTTGTTTGTACAAACCTTGGACGGAACAGGAACTGTATTTAACGATTGACTCGGCGCTGGAGTAATTTATGAATAGAGCGGCAATTATTTGTGTTGATGATGATTATGTAATTCTTAAAAGTTTGGGCGAACAACTCAAGCGCAGTTTTGGAGGAGAATACGATCTAGAATTAGTTGATTGTGGCTCGGAAGCGATCGCTATTTGTGCCGAACTAGTAGCAGAAGGCATCGACATTCCCGTAGTTATTTCCGACCAAAATATGTCAGAAATGACAGGCGATCGCTTGTTAATCGAACTACATTCTCTCTATCCCGAAACTCTTAAAATCTTGTTAACAGGACAAGCAGACGCAGATGCGGTAGGCAATTTGGTTAATGCTGCCGCTCTCTATCGTTACGTTACCAAACCCTGGAACGAAACCGATTTAATTCTTACTGTCAAAGAAGCTTTAAAACGCTACCAGCAAGAACAGCAATTAGCAGAACAAAACCAGATTTTAACAGAGGTCAATCAACAGTTAGCTAATTCAATTTCTTTACTGCAAGCAACTCTTGACGCTACGGCAGACGGTATATTAGTTTTAGATAACAATGGCGATGTGATTAATTTTAATCAGAAATTTGTGGATATTTGGGAGTTGCCTTCTGAAATCGAGCGCGATCGCCAACAAGTTCTAGGTGTGGTTCTCGAACGACTTACCCAACCTCATGCTACTAGTTTAAAAGTTAGACCTACTCAATTAGCGGGCGATAATTATGCTTGCTTGGAATTAAAAAATGGCAAAATTTTAGAGTGTTATACTCAAGCCCAGCAACTTCAAGAACAAACCATCGGCAGTGTTTGGAGTTTTCGCGACATTACCGAATATAAAAAAGCTCAAGCAATAATTCAACATCAAGCTTTTCACGACTCTTTAACCAATTTGCCCAACAGGGCTTTATTCGACCGACAACTAGCCAAAGCGATCGATCTTGCCGCTCGAACTAGTAAGATGCTAGCAGTAATGTTCGTAGATCTCGATCGCTTCAAAATTATTAACGATACCCTCGGTCATGCTGTCGGCGATCTTTTACTCAAACATGTGGTAGAAAGATTGCAGAATTCAGTTAGAGAACAAGATCTAATTTCTCGTTGGGGAGGAGATGAATTTACTTTATTGCTACCAGAAATTAGTTGTCATGAAGCTGCTTCGGCGATCGCTGAGAGAATTTTAGAAAATCTCAAACCAAGATTCAACTTAGATGGACATTACTTGCACGTTAGCAGTAGCATTGGAATTGCTGTTTTTCCTAATGATGGCAAAGATGCCGATACTTTACTCAAAAATGCTGATGCTGCTTTGTATCAAGTTAAGGAACGAGGCAGAAATAATTATCAACACTACAGCAAGCTATTCAATTCTCAAGCTCATCAATTATTAAGTCTAGAAAACGATTAACACAATGCCTTAGAAAAACAAGAATTTACCCTTCACTATCAACCAATTGTGGAAATAAAGACGGGTAAAATTGTTACAATGGAAGCCTTGTTGCGTTGGCAACATCCTCAACTCGGTTTGGTTCGCTCCGACCTGTTTACTCAAAGAGTTTCCCTTTAATACTATTAAGTTCGATCGCTCTTTTATTAAAGACTTGAGTGTAAACTCTAAAAACCTAGCTATTATCAATGCCATTATTACTTTAGGCAAAGGACTCAATCTTCACATTGTTGCCGAAGGAGTTGAATCGGAACAATTAAAAAATTTACTGGAAACTTTACACTGCAACTATATGCAGGGTAACTTTTTCAGTCTAGCCGTACCTGTAGTTGAAGCGACTAATTTGTTGATGAGGCAAGACCCTACAACAAGTCTGGTTAAATAAGATCGATATTTCAGCGATGTTGGTATTACTTACAATTCATCCTTCATATTCAATCCTGGTCGGGGCATAGGTGCTAGTTGGCGTTTGTTTAACTGGCGTAGCCAAAAACCGCCTAAAACGGCAATTATCAAGCAAATCCAGCCAGTAACGGGCTGTAATAACAGAAAACCCCCGATCGCCAGCATCGAGCCAAATAGTAACAATGTGGCAGCAATTACTTTAACAATATCTCTACCCAAGTTTTGTTCGGCAGTAATTCCCGTTCGTTCTCTCTGTCTCTGCCAGCCAATTCCGCCAGGGCGCACTCGCAGGTAAAATTCATCTAAAGTTGCATCAGATTCTGGGGGAGTGAGATACATAACAATTATCCAAATTAAAGCGGTAGCTGCCGAAATAATTAGTAGCCGATAGCCAAAATCAATTTGATTAAAGTCGGAATTGATGCTGGTAACTAAACCAATAATAAACCCTCCCAGCATTGCCGCTAATTCTGCTGCGGCATTAATACGCCACCAAAACCAACGTAAAATTAACACTAAACCAGGACCCGTACCAATGGCAATTACCAAACGAAATACGGTAGTTATATCACTAGCATATAGTGCGGCGATCGCGCCAAATACCGTAACTAATACCGAAGTCAATCGACCAACGCTGACTAATTCGGCTTGACTGGCATTGGGTTTGAGAAAGCGACGATAAATATCATTAGTTAAATAAGAAGCACCCCAGTTAATCGAAGTCGAAACCGTACTCATAAATGCTGCAATGAGAGAAGTAACTACCAACCCTAAAACTACAGGTGGTAAAAAATCGAGCATCAGTTTGGGATAGCCTAACTCTCTATCTTCTAAATCGGGATAAATTACTAACGCCACCAAGGCTACAATAATCCAGGGCCAAGTGCGAATTATATAGTTTAAAATATTAAAAAACCAGGAAGACTTTTCCGCTTCTGCTTCATCTTTAGCCGCCGCCAAACGCTGAATAAATTCGCCACCGCCATCGCTACGCCGAAACGACCACCACTGAAGAAATAAATAAGCCGAAAAAGTAGTCAGGGGAATACCAGCGGCATCACTCCAGCTAAATCTACCGCTGTCAAACTGCAAAGGAAAAAAAGCCAACACGTCAATATCGGTTATTTGCCGTACCTGGGGAATTAGTTGGTGCATTCCCCCGACGCTATTTACTGCAACTATAGCAGTGACGATCGCACCTAATAAAGCCAGAAAAAACTGAAAGAAATCTGTGGCTACTACTCCCCACAATCCAGAAAATCCTGCATATACTAGAACTAAAATACTAATTCCAATAACACTCCACAGCTTGAGGTTTTCCCCTGGAGTAAACCCCAAACTCTGCCATAGTTGCAAAGCATCAACTACTTTAACCATTGCCAACATCGCGTAGCCGATACCGATACAGTTAATTGGTACGGCAAACAAAAAAGCCTTTGTTCCCCTCAAAACTGCCGCAGTTTTGCCCCCGTAGCGCATCTCGATCAGTTCGGCATCGGTGACAATTTGCGATCGCCGCCAGAGTCGGGAAAAAATATAGATTAGCACCACATGAGATAAACCAAAACTCCACCATTCCCAATTACCTGCGATACCGCGACTGGCTACTACACCGCAGATGTACAATGGTGTATCAATCGAAAAGGTGGTAGCTGCCATACTCGTCCCCGCCAACCACCAGGGCAGCGATCGCCCAGAAACAAAAAAGTCTTCCATACTAACAGCAGCTTTGCGAGATAGATATAACCCCATAGCGATCGTCAAGATAAAGTAGAGCAGAACGATGAGCCAGTCGATTAGTTGCATTTTGTTTGATTTACAAGGGTAAGCGCGATCGAGATTTATGAATTATGACAAATAACTTGTCTGATGCCCACTTAGATTAAACTTCTGGTGTTATTGTTTGCTATATAAGCGCGATCGCTTTTTGGATGCTATTCTATTCACAGTATCGCGATTACCGTGTTAAAGTGATAGTAAATTATAAACAGCAGGGAGCAAAGGATATCTTTAACGGTGATGATACGAGATATGCTCGTAAAGCCTGTCCCCAAAACCTGTGGAAAATTGCTAGGCGAAAGTTAGACCAATTGGATTTTGCTGCTAGCTTGAATGACTTACGTTTGCCTCCTAAAAATAGATTGGAGGCTTTAAAAGGCGATCGACAGGAGCAACATAGTATTCGTATAAATAACCAGTATCGAATATGCTTTGTTTGGTCAGACGATGAAGTTCGAGATGTTGAGATTGTAGATTATCATTAAAAGGAGGCAACCTTGGTTAATGTTCCAACTAATAGACCACCAACTAGTCCTGGCGAAATGTTGAAAGAAGAATTTCTCGAACCAATGAGACTTACTCAGCAACAACTTGCCGATGGGATTGGTGTCAGCTATCAAAGGATTAACGAACTAATTAATGGTAAACGTGGTATTACTATTAGTACTGCTTTGAGATTGGCGAAATACTTCAATACATCTCCCGACTTTTGGCTTAACCTTCAAAGAGCCAATGACCTCTATCGAGTAATGCAAAAAGAAGCCGAACAAATTGAGAAAATTCAACCAATAGTTTGATGTATGGCATAATTTTTTTAGCGCTTGCTATTAATTTTTCAATACATTTCCTGAGCGTCGGATGCCAAACGAACGGTAGTTACCCCATGACGCAGTTGTTTTTGTCTTCGCAGCCAAGAATAGCGAATCGCAGGGCGTAATAGAGAAATAAACTGTTTGACTCCCCATCTGATTAGACTGCTAGAACGCAAAATTTTAGCCTGTAGTAGTTCTCGATCCTGTAGTTGCTGAATTTTGATAATTTCTGGCTGGCGATCGCTTTGAATGTTTGGCAATACGGTATCTATTTTTTGGCGATCGACTTTTGCCTGCAATAAAGGTATTAAATAGTTAGCAGCAACAATAACATCTCGCAACGCCATATTGATTCCTTGAGCGCGGATCGGTGACATGGGATGAACGGCATCACCCACTAACAATAATCCTGGTATGTACCATCGAGGACAGAAACCGACTATTACAGATAGTAAAATTGGGTTGCTTATGGTATTTCCATAGATTTGTAGATGTTTTGCCAGCCAGGGAGGAGAATTTGCTACTAACATTTGCTGCCAGTCTATCTGTTTCCAGTCTAAATCTAAATCATCTTCAGGATGCAAACCCCAGCCAATTTGCAGTTTTCCCTGGGAACTGCGAAAACAGCCAAAGCCATCGCGGTCTTGTAAAATCGAACAAAAGGTGTTTTCTTTCTCAAATAGCGATCCCGCCTCTAACTCAAACCAAAGTAGATTGATACTGTGAGCTTGAGTTTTCAACTCCAAACCCGCTCGTTGCCGCATTATCGAATTACGACCATCAGCAGCAATAATTACATCTGCGGTAATTTTAGTTCCATCGGCTAATCTTACTCCAGTAACGCGATCGCCTTCTTTTAAAAAATCTCTAACTGGAGTACTCAAACTCAATTCAAACTCGGGATATGCTTGACACTGTTTTACTATTGCCTCTAGCAGATGTGGTTGTGAAACTAAAGTACAAGGTTTATCGCCAAACATCGGTTCTGCTACCCGAAAAAGCGGTCGCTCGTTGAGAAAAAATTCCCAACCACTTAAAGCTGTCTGGGGAACCTCGGCTAGCAACTCAGTCAACCCCATTTGCTCTAAAGCATCCAAACCACTGGGCATCAAAGCTTCACCGCGAAACACACGCCGAAAATCGCGAGCGGCTTCAATCAGCTTAACTGTAATACCTTGTCGCACTAGCAGTAAAGCTAATGTAGCTCCTGTTGGTCCCGCGCCAATAATTGCTACTTGAGTCATAAGCGATCTTTTTTTTTGCGCGATCGTCATAATTCCATAATATTAAGTTATTTTTTCATCACATAACTGTTAAATGGGTCAATACTGACAGACTTAAAACGAATTGTAAGAAATACTCAAGGCACAAATACTACATGTAAACTTCAATTTTTAAACCATACAACTAATTTTTTTGTTTGTAGGAAACTTTATTTTTTTGGTGTTGTGTGATATGTTGCTAAGTGTTTAGATGCATTAAATATTTTTAAATTATCAATAAATTTCCTTGCCAACACCAAACAAACAAGCTAGACATTTTCTTGCATTGACGTACGGTATTTTGTAGCATTCTAAAACAAGCTGTTTTCTTAAAAAAGAAATGACTCGAAAACCGATCTTAACGATTTTTTATCAGTTCAATCCCTGGCAAAGTAGTATTGGAGGGATTCAAACAGTCATTCGTTCTTTTATTAAATATGCTCCAGATAAGTTTCAAATAAGATTGGTGGGGACTGGCAAGCCTAATTCTGCGATCGGAGTTTGGCAAGAAGCAGATTACGCTGGCAGAGCAATTCAGTTTATGCCCTTGGTTGGTATTGAAAACGACGATGTCAGAGGCTTGATTCCAACTAGTGTAAAATATACTGTGGCTCTTATCGGTCGTAATTTTGCTTCTGATTTTATGCATTTTCATCGCATAGAGCCAACCCTGTTCGCATTGAAATGGCGAGGAGAAAAGTCTTTATTCGTACATAACGATATTCAACAGCAAGTTAATTCTACCAATAACAAAAATGCCATTCTCTGGAAATATTTTCCCCAAGGCTATTTTGCCCTGGAAAATGCAGTAATCAAACAATTTACTCAAGTTTACGTTTGTAATACGGAAGCATTAAAATTTTATCGACAGCAATATTCAAACCTAGTAGAGCGAATTAACTACGTTAAAAATGCTGTGGATAATGAAATTTTCCACTCTATAACCTTAGAGCACAAACAAAAACAGCGAAAGCATTTTGCCAGCCAGCTAAGTTTGGCAGACAATACTCAATTTATTCTCTTTGCTGGTCGTCTACATCCACAAAAAGACCCCATTTTGTTGCTTCGTTCTTTTGCTGCTTTAAAAACTGCTCAAGTTCATCTATTGATTGCAGGAGAAGGAGACTTAGCTAATGAAGTGCGCGCAGAAATTGATTCGCTGGGAATATCGCAACAGGTGACAATGCTGGGAGCAGTAGATCGCCAAAAAATGGCAGAATTGTACCGTTTAGCCAGTGTTTTCATTCTTACCAGCGTTTATGAGGGTCTACCTATAGTTGTTTTAGAAGCTCTAGCTTGCGGAACGCCAATTGTGACCACAAAAGCTGGGGAAACTCCTAAAATTTTGACATCTGATAGTGGAGTAGTCGCTCGCGATAGAACCCCTGAAGCTATTGCTGAAGCTTTACAACAAGTACTGCTAAATTCAGCAGATTATCCCATAGAGGCTTGTGTTCGGGTCGCTCGTCCATACGCCGCTAAAACAGTTATTAAAAATGTTTACGACCGAATGTGGCAAAACTGGCAACACCAAAATCTCTCTGTTGCTTGAGATAAAAATTCAGTTTTAAAAAGTAAACTTTGAAAAGGAAAAAGATAATGAAAATAGCGGTTGTGGGAGTAAAAGGTATTCCAGCCAATCAAGGAGGTATCGAGCATTATTGTCAAGAACTATATAAAAATATTACCTCAAGAGGTAATACTGTAGAGCTATACGCTCGCTCTAACTACACCAAACAAAATAGCTTTTCTTCGTATTATTGTCATGGAGTTAAAGTTATTTCTTTACCTTCTATGCCCTGGCAAAGTTTTGATGCTTTATTAAATTCTTTTATAGCGGCAGTAGCTGCAACTTTTGTCAGGTACGATATCGTTCATTTTCATGCACTTGGACCATCCTTGTTTTGTTGGATACCGCGCTGGTTTTCTTCAGCAAAGATAGTCGTTACCTGCCACGGTTTAGATTGGCAAAGATCTAAATGGAGCAAACTTGGTAGCTCGATTATTTATGCTGGCGAGCGTGCGGCAGTTTCATACGCTCACAAACTGATTGTGGTTTCCAAATATCTTGAAACTTATTTTCAACAAAAATACGAGCTTGAAACTACCTATATACCGACTGCTCCCGCATTGTATGCTAAATCAAACTTAATTTCTTATACCGATTCTCTCAAACTCAAAACCAAAAAATATATTTTGTTCCTCGGTAGATTGGTACCAGAAAAACGCCCCGATTTATTACTTGAAGCTTTTAAGCTACTCGATCCACCAAATTGGAAACTAGTTTTTGTCGGCGACACCAGTGGCACTGATAGTTTTAAATTAAAACTGCTCTCTAAGAAAAACGAAAAAATTATTTTTACTAATACCCTTACAGGAACTCCCTTAGCAGATATTGTACGCAACGCTGGTTTATTTGTGCTTCCTTCCGATCTTGAGGGATTACCTTTAGTAATGCTAGAAGCTATGCGAGAAGGAATACCCGTGTTAGCTAGCGATATACCTCCCCATTGCCAACTTATTAGTAAAGATAGAGGTTTGCTGTTTAAAGCGGGAAATATACATTCTTTAGTATCTAATTTGGAAAAGGCTTTATCTCAACCAGCAGAGTTAAACACCAAAGCACAAAGAGCCAAAGAATACGTTGTTAATAACTATAGCTGGGAAAAAGTCAGCTATGAAAATTTAATGTTGTATGTTAAATTATCCAAATTATTAACTAATAATAACTGGCAGAAAAAATCTGGAGATCGCTACAAACAAAAAGAACACGTCTCAAGGAATAAATAATCTCAAACGTCTTATTTAAACTGAATTTATCATGATTCGTATTTTAATCGTAGACGACCAAAAAACTGCTAGAGAAAAAATCAAGTCAATTTTTGAGGCAGAATCGGATATAGAAGTAGTTGGCATAGCTACAGATGGTTATGAAGCAATAAGGTTAGCAAAAACGTTAGCTCCCGATATCGTTCTAATGGATTTAGAGATGCCAAATTTAGATGGCTTGGCGGCGACTAAACTACTCTGCCTGCAAAATTTAGATATAAACGTCATAATTTTGACCATGCAGGACAGTGATGATTTATTAATTCAGGCTTTAAATGCAGGTGCTAAAGGTTATTTGTTAAAAAATCTCAGTGCCAGAGAAATTATTGAGACAGTTAATTTGATTTATGAAGGTAGCAGGTTTACTACCTCAAAGCTCAATCGCTTTGGTAATAAAGTAACTATTAATATAGAAAAAGAACCGCAAAAAATAAAAGCTGCAGACGTAACAACCGATGTTAATAATAAAGTGTCTAAAGACGCATATTATTTAGAAACACCATCTGTGCAACAGAGGGAATTAAGCTCAGAACAAGAAAACTATTCATTTACACGACCAAGTCAGCCAGATTTTTCAAGTCTGTTAACCATTCTCAAGCGACGTTATCCACCTGCCTTGATGGGATTTTTGGGGGTGTTATTGGGTGCAATTCTGTATTTGATTTTTGCTCAAAGAACTTACCAGGCTGTAGCTTCAATCAGCTTAGAAGATCGCCAAGAAAGTATTTCTGAATTGGGCAAAGATTTAAGTAGTATTCCTGGCAGCAATGAATATAGTCCTCTAGCCAGTCAAGCTGAATTGATTACTTCTATGCCTGTCATCAGAACCGCTCTTGATAATGCTGCTCAAAAAAAAGAAGGCTATTTTATTAGGCATATTTCTCCTAACGAAGTAAGAGATAACTTAAGTGTAACAGTCGTACCTAATACTAATATTCTAGAAGTAAGTTACGTACATCAAAATTCAGAACTCGCGGCTCTCATTTTAAGTGAAATTATCGATACGGTAATAGCCAAAAATACCAATACTATACGTTCGGAAGCTAGTTCGGTAAGACAATTTTTAGAGCGGGAAGTAAACGAACAACGCCAAGAACTCAGTCAGCTAGAAACATCAGAAAATCGATATAGAGCGCAAAGCGGTATTGTAGATCTTAATAACCAGACTTCAAACTTAGTAAATAGTTTGAATAGTTTAGAAACTCAAGAACAAGATTTATTAACTGCAATAAAAGAGCAAGAAGCTAAAGCAAACAATCTTCAACGGATAACAAAAGTAAACGATGCCGAATCTGCTTATATTCAAGGCAAAATAGGTCAGGATCGTCAGCTAGAAAACTTAAGAACCCAGCTAACAGATGTCGAGGCACAGCTTGCTGCCGCTCGCTCCAATTTTACCGATAGTAATCCTACTGTTATCGCTCTGCAAGAAAAAAGAGCAGAAATTCTTAATTTATACCAACAACAAATTAATAAAGTTTTGGGCGAAGGAGTAACCGTATCGCCCTCTGAGCTTGCGGAAAATAGATTGAGTCAGGAAGAAAATGGAATCAGTCAAAAAGTCTTTAGCGAACTAATTGCCATTCAAAATCAACTAGATGCTAATAGAGAGAAACTACAAGCAATAAGAGCGGAAAAGGCAAAATTAAGCGATCGCATAAATTCCTTACCTGCTAATGTTCAGTCACTTACCGAACTTGTTCGCCAGCGCGAACAAGCTAATGAAAGCTTGCAATTTTTACAGCGTAAATTAGAAGAAGCTAGCATTGCTGAAGCCCAGTTGGTGAGCAATATTCAAATTGTTGAGTTAGCAGAAGTACCAACTTCTCCCAGTTCCCCCAAAATACCTTTTGTATTGGCTATAGCCTTGATAATAGGAGTGATTTTTGCCACTGGGATTATTTTGCTTTTAGAAACGATAGATCGCACTCTGTACGATGGTAAAGAGATAGAAGGTCAATTACGTATTCCTCTCTTAGCTACTTTACCCAATCTTTTAAATAAGACAATAAATATAGCCCAAATTAAGCTATTTTTACATGATAAAGAGCTATACGAACCTTATCGTTCTTTGCTTAAAAGGCTAGAATCATTTTCTCAACAAGATTTAAAAGTAATAGTTATTTCTAGTGCGAGCGCCCAAGAAGGCAAATCAACAGTTGCCGCTCATTTAGGAGCAGTAGCGGCGATGCTAAACAGAAGAACTTTGATTATTGACGCTCATCTAAACCAATCCAGCCAACATTATTTTTTTCAAGTCAAACACCAACCTGGATTAGTAGAAATAGTAACAGACAGATTACCTCTGGAAAAAGTGGTTCAAAGTACTGAGATTCCCAATCTTTCGGTTCTCGCGGTTGGAAGTTCGACTGGCAATTCATGTGCTGTCGTAGAATCACCTTCAATCGAAAGTTTGATTCAAAAAGCAGCGATGCAATACGATCTGGTAATTATCGATGCGCCATCAACAAGCAGTAACTGTGATGCTCAAACATTAGCTAAATACAGTGAAGGATTGGTGATGGTAACGCGACCTTTGTATACTACTACAGATGTTTTAGAGCGAACTGTAATTGACTTAAAAAGAAATAAAACTCCGATTTTAGGTTTTGTAGTCAATGATGCTGGCGAACAAAAACCTTTGTTAAAGAGCGATCGTGATGGTATAAAACAAAAGTTACCATTACTACTTGGTTCGTCCGAGCAAACCAATAATTCCCATAGAAATGCCAAAGAGGTCAGTCAACCATGAATATAGATAATTCTTGGAAAGCTGGTTCTCGTATATCTCTTAGAGTCGGAATTGTTGCTATCTGTATCGGTTTAATTTTGGGAATATTAGCTGGATTCCAGCCTTTAGTGTTATGCTTGGCTGTTGCAGCCGTTATTTTAGTTGTCTGTTTTTTTACTTACTTCGAGCAGACGGTACTCGGACTATTAATCTTACGTAGCTCACTAGATATTTTCTCGGCTCAACAAGTTCCTGCCGCTTTTGCCATTGGACTTGATGGACTGACAATACTTTATGTAGTATTAATGCTGTTGTTAGGTCGAAGAATTATAACTGATAAGTTTTTTTGGTTTTTCGCTGCTTGGGTAGCAATCCAGGGTTTTTGGCCAATTCTCACGGCTATAGGTGGCTTAGAATTAGAAAATGCTTTTTTAGGTGATAGTATTCGTGAGTGGGTCAGAATATTTTCTTGGCTAATGGTATATTTAATTATCAGTCAACTTAAAGGTCGTTTACATCCAGAGCAGATTGCGAATACCCTTTTTTTTGCATTAATTATTCCTTTGTTCGCTGCGACATTGCAATTAACTTTGCCACCATATCTTTTACCTGGTTTTCTTCAAACAATATCAGGTTCTGTGTTCGAAGCGGGCTCCCGAATTAACGGAACTTTAGGTCATCCTAATACGTTCACGACTTTTTTGATTTTATTTATCGGATTAACATATTGGAAAGTAAGTCAAACAAAACGTCCATTGTTCTGGTATTTACTTTTGATAGTCGAGACTTTTTTTCTAGTAAGTACTAAAGCATTAGTTGGGTTACCTATGCTAGTCGTTTTGTTAATGGCTTTAACTGTAACTCGATTGAATTTTAAAAGTTTCGTCGGTGTAGTAGTTTTATTTGGGTTGTTTGTCGCCATATTTACGAGTACAGAATTTGGTCAAGAAAAGTTAGCAACAGTTTTTGAAACACCTCTGTTAAATCCTAATATCACGATTAATGACGCAATTTTGACATCATGGTATGACGGAAACAGCTTTAATTGGCGACTTGCTCAATGGACTTTTTTATTGCAAGAATGGAAACTTGCTCCCTTTTTAGGTTATGGATTGGGTTTGACAACTTACCTTGGGCCCATAGGTGCTTATGCACATAATGACTACATTAGAGTTCTGGTTGAAGAAGGTCTTATTGGTTTATTTTTTTTCTTAGTATTTTATGTTTTTCAGTTTATTCACTTGCTTAAACTGTTTTTGTCTAGTACTAATTCTTCAAAAAAACGGTTTTGTCTAGTTTTAATTTCATTATTTTTTTCTGCTTTAACAGGTATGATCACTGAAAATATTTGGAGTCACACTACTTTTTTCTTTTACTGGTGGACTTTGCTTTCTATTGCCAGATGGGATTGGGGTGAGTTTTCAAGAGGCAATAGTTTGCATGCCTCCTATTAGATAATTGCACTACTTTAAATCTTTAAGTTTTGAAAAAATATTTTATCTTATCTTTTTTGTGAATTTGTATTGAAAATTAAGTGAGCGAGTTATGAATTTTTATACTCAACAGCAATTTAAACCAAAAGTTTCTGTCTTAGTTCCTGCATATAATGCGATGAAATTTTTGCCAGAGACTATTACCAGTATTCTCAATCAAACCTATCAAGATTTTGAGATAATTATTGTAAATGATGGTAGTTCCGATTGCATAGAAACTTGGGTAAAGCAGTTATCGGATGAGCGGATTCAGTTAGTTTCACAAAGTAATCAGGGTCTAGCCAGTGCCCGTAACAAAGGTTTGATCGAAGCGAGAGGAGAATACATTGCTTTTATAGATGCAGACGATCTTTGGCTGCCCACCAAATTAGAAAAGCAAGTACAGATACTAGATAACAATCAGGATACAGGTTTGGTTTATACGTGGATTGCTTTAATTGATGAACATAGTAAGCCGCAGGGAAAGCTTCGTAAAAATTATGCACAAGGAAACGTCTGGCTCGAACTTACCACTCACAATATAGTAGAGTGCGGCAGTGTAGCTCTTGTTAGACGAGAATGTTTTGAAAAAGTTGGTTTATTTGATATAGATTTGCCTTTTTCTTGTTCTGAAGACTGGGATATGTGGCTGAGGATTGCTGCGGACTACAAATTTGGTTTAGTTAAGGAACCTTTGGTTTACTATCGATGCCATTCAAATAATCTCTCTAGTCGCTGGCAAACTATGGACAAAAGTTTTCAGATAGTCCTCAAGAAAGCATTTGATTCTGCCCCAAAGTCTTTGCAGTCTTATAAAAATAGAAGCTATGGGTTTGCCAAATTAATAACAGCTTGGAAAGCGTTACAAAACTCCAATGGCGACTTAAAAGCTGCCATAAAAAACGAGCAAGAGGCTATTCAATATTATCCAAAAATTAAATATACAAAAGAATATCTTCGTTTTAGAGTAGCTTTTTTATTTATTCGTCTATTTGGGTTACAGCCTTACAATAACTTTCGTCAATCGATTTATAGACTAAAAGTTAAAAGCACTAGATTTCTCAAAGGTATTTAATTTTTTCTACAATCTATTATTCACATGAACCTCTTATTTTACTGTATTGAAAACTATCTCCCTAATTAAATTATGTCAGAACCCAAAAATATTAAAAATAAAGTTTTGAGAGGAGGTATTTTTCTTACGCTTCGTCAGCTTTTGTCATCAGGCTTGTCAGTTATAAGTATGCTGGTCATTGCTCGCTCTCTCGGACCTGAAAAATACGGAATAGTTGTCAGTTCGTTAGGAGTTTTTTATTTCTTAACTTGGACAGGTCAAATGGGATTAAATATGTATCTCGTTCGTCAGCCCAACTTACAGAAAAAGGAAGTCGAGCAGTTAGTAGCATTTTATAACACTGTCGGTCTGGCTTTTTGTGGCTTGATGTGGATGGTCACACCGTTATTTAGTTTGTGGACGGGCGTACCAGAGGTTTCCAGTATTTTGCGCTGGTTAATGCTTGCTGTCTGGCTAAATATGGTCGGCGATGTTTCTATCAGCATGTTGTCTCGCGAACTTAAGTTTGACCAAGTTAGCTTGGTTGATGGTATATCTCAAATAGCTAATTATTCGCTTTCTGTTTCAATCGTTTTATTTACTGGAAGTTATTGGGGTCCACTAACAGGTATATTTCTACAGTATTTTATTAAAGCTTGTTGGGCATATACTTTGCATCCAGTGCGCTTTACCTTCTGGTGGCAATGGTCATATTTGAAAAAAATTATGTTTTACGGCGTTCCCTTTTTTGTTGCAAGCTGGGTTCAAACTTTACGCTCCCTAACAATTCCTCTAATTATTACACCTTTGGCAGGGGTTGAGGCGGCTGGAATTGTAGGAGTTACACTGCGGATGGTAGAGCAGCTTTCTCTACTTAGAATTGTTATTCGTCAGATGTCAATTAGCGTAATAGCAAAATTTATAGAAGATTCTGCTACAATTCTACGCGCAATAAACCAAGGTATGAATTATTTAGCTCTGATAATGGTATCGGTTTGTGCCACATTTGCGTGTATATCTCCTTGGTTAATTCCTACATTATTTGGAACAGAGTGGTCTCAAAGTACAAAAATTTTTCCACTCGTAGCATTTGCAGCTTCGGTAAGTGCTGTTTTTGATTTGCATCAAGCTACATTGCATGCAGTAGGAAGAAACAATATAGTCACAATACAAAATTCAACCTATATAGCCTCTTTATGGTTAATTTGTTGGTGTTTGATTCCTGCATTAGGACTATGGGGTTACGCAATTGCTGAAATAGTTGCACTGCCAAACTACTATGTATCTCATCGCGAGTTTAAGTTTTTGTACGAATCTCCAAACTATTGGAATGCAGCTTTGATTATATTAACTGCCGTTCCATCTCTACTAGCTAGCATTTTTGTTTCACCAATTATTAGTTTTACAGTTCTATTTTTTAGCTATACAACTTTAATTACAATCAATTCAAATCTGAGGAAAATATTAGTAGATCTTTTGTCGATCGCACGATCTAAGAAGCAGAAAGGAAAGTTGGACATCGTTTAGCATGTAATCTAGAAGTGAGAGTTATAAAATTGTCTTTGACAAACACGTCCAAATTATAAATATGAAAATTCATAGTATTTGTATCGCTAAGAATGAAGCAGATATCATTGCTCAAACTTTAAACAAGGCCATAAAGTGGTGCGACTATATCTATGTGGTTGATAATGGCAGCAGCGATGACACATGGAAAAAAATACTAAATCTTTCACAAAAGTATAAGCAGATTATTCCTTACAAGCAAGACGATCGTACATTTTACGATGGCATGCGTAGTGAAGTATTTTATAATTTCCGCAGTAACAGTCAAAATGGTGATTGGTGGTGTCGTCTTGATGCGGATGAATTCTACATTGACGATCCTCGTACATTCTTAAGCGAAATACCAAATCAGTATCAAGCAGTGTGGGCTGCTAGTTTCCAGTATTATTTTACTGATAAAGATTTAGAGTGCTACGAAAGGAGTCCTAGTTCTTTCTCTAACAGCGTACCTGTGGAACAAAAGTGTCGCTATTACCTCAATAACTGGTCGGAAAATCGTTTTTTTAAATACGATCTAAAGCTAGTATGGGATAAAGATCGCGGTTGGCCGTATTTCGGTGCAATTTATCCCAAAAGAATTAGATTAAAGCATTATCAGTATCGTTCTCCTCAACAAATTCAACAACGTTCTCTAATACGTCTTCAGGCTGGTTTTGTACATGAAGCTCAAATTCTCTCAACTTGTAAAAAATCTCCTAACTCACTTAGTCCATTTGCTACAAAACTACTGCCAAGTTATATAAAAGATATATGGAAAAAACGAATAGTTAAGGCATCAGAATTGAATTTTGACTATCATAATGATGTTTATTTAATGAGAGAAGATTTAATGCCGCCGCTTCCCAAGACATACTTTCCTCATATAGAAAATAAATTTAGATACTTAAAGAAGTATATAAACAAAACAACTCTAAACAAATTTCGGTTTTTATTAGGTTACTTATTTTCGTCAAAAAACAAAGACAGGCTTCAATCTAAAAATGATTAAAAACGTTTTTTCTTATTATTGTTTAATCTACGGTTTATTTTATGCCAAAAGTATCAATTATAATTCCATCATATAACGCTATGGACTTTTTGCCTAGAACAGTTCGTAGCGTTCTCGACCAAACTTATCGGGATTTTGAAATTATTATTGTCAACGATGGCAGTACTGATAACATCGAGAATTGGGTTAACACCATAGACGATAAAAGGGTTTCTCTAGTTTCTCAAGTTAATCAAGGACAATCTGCCGCGAGAAATACTGGAATTAAACATTCTAACGGAGAATACATAGCATTTTTAGATTCCGATGATTTATGGGATTTTCAAAAACTCGAAAAACAAGTTCAGATTTTAGATAATAATCCTGAAGTTGGTTTTGTTTATAGTTGGGTTTCACTAATTGACGAATGGGATCGACCTTTAGGAAAAGTTTGGCAAACTAATGATGAAGGAAACGTTTGGTCTAAATTGATTGAAGGAAATATTATCGCTTGTGGTAGTGTTCCTATGATACGAAGTTCTTGTATAGAAGTAGTTGGGCTATTTAATAAGTTTTCCTTTGCCTGCGAAGATTGGGATTTTTGGCTACGTATTGCTGCTTATTACCCTTTTAAAGTAATTAAAGAGATTTTAGTTTACTATCGAGCGAGTTCGACTAGCCTGTCTCGTTCTCCAAGTGACTGTATTGAAAAAAAACTTCAGACGATGAACGAAAGCTATGAAGTTTTGATTGAAAGAGCTTTTGATTTTGCTCCTGTGGAATTAAAATATCTTAAGCCTCGTAGTCATGCTTTGGCTAAACTCAGCATCGCCTGGAAAGCTTTAAAAAGTCCAGGGATAAAATATGAGTACGTCAAATACTACCGTAATCAGGCTATCTCTTGCGATCCTTGCGTCTCTGCTTCTTCCGAGTTTAGAAAATTTAACAGAGCAGCTTCGCTTGTGCGTCTTTTAGGTGTTCAGAATTACGAAAAGCTCAAAAATTATCTCAAGAGTTTAATGAACTTTTCTAAAAAAAACGTTTCGTAATGTTAAAAAATAGCTTTTTTAAAACTAAATTTCACTTGCCAATACAAAATATAAAAGTTATTAACAAACATACTTTATCTGCTAAAAAATTACATAGAAGTTTTGACCAAATTTGTACGAGTTTCGTGTCTCTATTAAATTAACTGTCTGAAGTATTGATTAAATAAAAATCAAGAAATATGTTGAACAAAACAATCTGGCTGCTTTGGTTACAAGGATGGGATAGTGCACCTTGGCTGGTAAAACAAGTCGCAGAATCGTGGAAAATAAACAATTCCGACTGGAATATTGAATATGTTACCCTGGAGAATCTTCAAACATATGTTGATGATATAGACTATATATACGATAAAACTAAAAAAATCAGACCTCAACATAAAGCTGATATTATTCGATTAAGCTTATTAAAAAATTATGGGGGTGTTTGGGCTGATGCCACCATGTTATGCATGCAACCGTTAGGCGTATGGGTAGAAGAAGCAGTAAAGCCTGCTGGTTTATGGATGTATCATGGTCACGGTTGTGGAATGAGTGGTAAAAATGGACCAGCCATTTGGTTTATTGTATCTGAAAAAGATTCTTTAATGATAAATAAATGGAAAAACGCATGTGATGAATATTGGAAGAATAGAACCGCGACTAATAGTTATTTATGGCTTGATGAACTATTTAGAAAATTATTTAAATCCGATATAGATTTCAGGAATAAATGGAACCTCGCACCTCACTTGTATTGTGAATTAAAAGGGCAAGCCCATACACTGGCTCGCCACAAACGAATGGTATCAAGCGAGCGCAATTTAAAAAAGATTCTTCGAGAAAAACCTCCATACGCACTTAAATTATGGTGGAAAGATTGGCAAGGTAACTTTCCAGATGTGAATAGCTTTGAATGTAAAAACTCAAATGGATACTATGCTTTACAAATGTCGAAAAGAAAATTTACATTTAAACACAAAATGGATTCTAAAAACTCTGTAGTTTTTCTTGCGAAGATGTTTGTATTTGATGTCAAGTATTTCTCAGAGCAAAAAATCAAAGTGTTTGTTAAAACATACATAAAAAAGCTCTACCCGAAATTTTAAACATAGTTATTACGGTATACGACCAATATAAGCTCCGCCACCAGTAGTGCCAATTACTACCGTACCTGAAGAGTTTGGCTTAAACTGAATATTATCGACTCGTAGCATTGCTAAACCATCATTAAACTGCTGCCAAGTTTTGCCGCCATCTTCCGACTTCCAAACACCAGTTGCTTCTGAGACAGATAAAAAAGGATTTTGATTGGTTGCAGCGAGTATTCGCTGAGAATTGCGAGGATCTACTGCAATATCAGACACCCAGAGGAAGGGTGTTGTTGAGACATCCCAAGTTTTATTATTAGTTAACTGTTTCCACTCTCCTGCATCGTACATCCAAATACCTCTTTGACTACCATTACTGTTTTCATCGTTAACACTGTAAAAGGTATCATCGTCTACAAAATCCATTCTAGAGATGCCACGAGGCTCGCTATTTGATCCTGATACTAGAAAATAATTATTACCGTTCAAATCGTTAGATGACCACAAGCCCAGTTCCGACCCTACATAGAGATCGAACTCAGGCGTTTTATTATTTTCGATCAATTCATAAATTTTACCAGCATTGCTCAATTTGCGACTCCAAGTAGCTCCAGAATCATTGGAAAAATAAAGCTTATCATCCCAGATTACCCAAACTTTATTAGTTTGCGTGGGATGAGCGATGATTCGGTCGGCATCATCTCCAATAGAATTTGGAAAACCTTTAAATTGCCAGGTTTTTCCCCCGTCTTCCGAACGATAAATGCCCTTGCCTTGAGAATTTTCATCTTGAACGACGGTAGCATAGATAACTTGACTATTGGTTGGCATATCGGTGAAAGTTATATCCCTAACTCCACTCCAATCAGGCATACCATTATCCTGTTCGCTTCCAGCCCAGCTCCAGCTTCTCATATCATTGCGACTCATCCACTTACCAGCATCCATAGCAGCAATAAAAGACTGTTCTGGGTTATATGGATTCCACCGAATGTTAGTTACAACCAGACCTGAGTAGCCATTTCCTTTCCAGGTGCTATCGCTAAGCTGAGTACTAGAAATATCCTGCCAGTTGCTACCACCGTTAGAACTTTCCCAGATAGAAACCCCTGTGCCTCCGACTATATGTGAAGAATCTTTGGGATTTATTGCTAAGGCTCGAAAATACTGAGTTTGCATGGGATAAGCAGTATTTTGATGCCCGCTAACTTTGCTCCAAGTTTGCCCTCCATCTTTACTCATAAATGTGCCGTTGGGATGCTCGACACCAACCAGAACGATATTTGGATTAGATGGTGCAAAACGTATCTGGTCAAAAGATGTACGGTTGGATATTCTTTCTATGCCGTCAGTACTTAAATTGAATGTTTTTCCCCCGTTTGTAGAACGATATATCCCTTGTCCCTCTACCGTTGCAAGAACAATATCTGGATTTGATGGATGCGTTGCTACAGTCTTCTGATTTCCTGGTGGTAAATTACCGATCGCTCCTTGCCAGGTAAAGCCAGAATCATCACTGCGAAAAAGTCCCTGTTCGGTAGCAGCAAATATACGAGTAGAAGTTTTTCCTGCAAAGGTAACATCAAAAATGTTGTTTCCTTTATCTGTCGTTACAGTACCGATATCGGAAATTTTCTGCCAGTTTTCACCTCCATCAACGCTTTCATATACCTCTCCCTGATGGGGATCGTCGAGATCTAGTCTTCTTTGATTTCCTGTAAATGCCAGTAGGCGGTCCGTGTTCGAGCGATCTATTAAAATCTGCTGGACTGGCGCGACATATTTGCCCCATTCAAAGTCTGGAAAACCATTACGTTTTTCTGTCCAAGTTTTGCCGTAGTCATAAGAAACGTATGGTCCCGATTTAGTCGCGAGCCAAATCTTATTAGGCAGTTTGGGATCGAAGGTAATTTCTTCAATTTCCCAGCTTTTCAAGCCTTGACCACCAATCCAGTTTTTGCCCCCATCATCGGATACTGCTACTCCTAGCATATCGCCACCAACTATTAAATGGTCTGAATCGTGTGGACTTATACCTATTGAGGATATCCAACCGCCCACACCAGGCTCTCGCAAAGGTTGCCAAAATTCTTCACTTGGTTCGGAAATTGGTGGTGAAGTAGTAGGTTTGAGGAAAGCGGTTAGCGCACCAGTACCATCTATACTTAAAAAGTCAATCTCTTCAGTAGTATGGGAAGTTTCTTTATCTTTAGCAGAATCTTCTTCTACCATTATTTCTACTGCCTGACTATTCAGATTTCGATAGCGTATCCCTGCTGAGTCAGAACCATCATAAGTTGATAAAGAAGCCAAAAACTGTGGAGCTCGATCGAAACTATTGCTAAAGTTAAGAGTACTCCATTTGTGCGTTATGCGGTTTCCCGTATTACCTGCCTGATAAGAGAGTCCATTCCAACTGCCTTTTCCAGGAGATATTGCCATCCAGCCTAGAGTTTCTGTAGGATGAAAAGTTTTCAGTGCCTCTTCTTCTTCCATAGCAAGTGAAAAGCCCGAAGCAGAAGTATTTTTCTGACGAGTACGTACAAAGTCAGAGCCGTTATTAGTTTGTACCTGGCTCAAAGTGATAGGACTACTTTCAAAATCAGTACTAAAGCCGATCTGTTCCCAACCCAAACTCGTGGTAGTATCTGAATCGAGAGTACCAACTTCTACCTGAATACCATTTTCTAATTCCCAAGTTCCTTTTTCTAATACCAAATAGCTAAAGCTTTCAGAAGTATGAAACCCGTCTTCGTAGTTCGGTTCTTGAATACGAGCGTTGAAGCGATCGCTCTTGACATTATCGATACGAACTACTGCTGGATCGGAGCCATTTCGCGACAGGGGTTGTGCAAATACAACTGGATTAGTATAAGTGTTTTCGAGAACAATAGTCTGATTAATATGGTTCAAATCGGGAATTTTGCCAGTCTCTCCAATAAACATGGGCTGCGCACTGCTAAAATCTTCAAACATTATACAAATTATCTTTAATAAACAAACATAAAACAGAAAATTATCCAAATATATTTGAAACTTTAAATCTAAATTTTTTTCTGGATAGTTATTACAGTTTCCAGTATGCTTGAAGACTTTTGTAAATGAATACAGTATTTGTAAGGATATTTGATTGATTCTTTAAAAATAATTTGTTTTAAAATACTGGTAATTTATATTAAGTGTTTTCAATGGAACGAGTATTTATAAGTATTTATTTAGACGTAATTTTTACGGAAGCAAAACGGAATACTATAACTTTGTTGGCTGCAGCTATATTTTGTAAGTAGTTATACTAAAAAACAATACTCTACAGAACGTGTAATGTAAAACTGTTAATAACTAATTGACAAAATCGAAGGTTCGCGACCGCGGTCAGAAAATACTAGAGTATTATCAAATTCACTCTCTAAAATAGGCGAGAGACAAAACAAAAAACAATCTAGATATTGTCGTACTCACAACTCAACAGTTTCCCAAACTGCTAGAGCTTTTCTACGTCTGTTAAAAGAGTTTGAATTTCTGTTCTAATAGCTTCTTCTTGTTGTTGAATTGATTTAGTAATGTTTATTTGATTTTCTAGTTCTTCTTGTTTGGGACGAATAATATCGGCAAATTGCTGCAAACATTTATTTAATTCGGCAGCGAGAGTATCTTTAAGAGTTTTAGTATAGTTTTCCTGTAGATTGCGGAAATTAATTTCTAATTCTTCTTTAGCTTTTTTACGTTCGTTAGGAATAGCATTTAAACCGAGCAAACCAAAGAACCCAGCAACGGCAAAAGCGGTAAGATCGACACTAGCGGTACTAAATAGTATTTGTCCGCCTACGCCCGTAGCGGCTGCGGTAATACCTAGTTTAACAAAGCGATCTAAGCCCATTTCGGCGGCGGCTTTTATTCTTTCTGCAAGCTGTTCTACTTCCAAACTTTCGGCATTTACAGCAGGAACTATAAAAGAATCTTCAGTAATAGTAACGGCGGTTTCTAAATCTTCTTTAGCTTCCCGTACAATTCTTTCGCGGTACTTTAAAAAAGTAAAGGTTGCCTCTTTAAATATTTCCTGCAAATTTTTATCTAGCTGAATATCTTTGATAGTTTTAGCCAATCTTTCTTCTAATAAATCTTCTTCTTTAGTAAATTTTCTTTTTAGTACGGTAAAAAAGGAAGTGTTGCTATCAATTAGCTCATTTACCCCTTGAATCAAAGCCGTAAACAAGTCTTCAATATTATCTTTAAAAAGACCAAAAAGTAAATTATATTCTTCCAAGCGTTCTTCGATTCTTTTAGAGGTGCGATCGAATAGAGTTTTTTCAGTTTGTAATTTGTTTTGTAGTTCTTGATTTTTTTGCTGTAGTTTATCTAAATATACCAGTAAAGAACTTTGAGGTCCTCGCAGCTTGAGCTTTACTTTTTCACTTTCAGCTAAAAACGCCAACAGGAAATTTTTAAATTCATCCATGCCAGTTCCCGTTTCGGCAGAAAGAGCAAACACTGGCGGCATTTCCGCTAAGATAACTTTTAAACCGTTGTTGACAAACTTAATTACTTCTTCAATTTGCCGTTCGTCAATTAAATCGATCTTATTAATAACAACGATAATTTTCCGATCCCAGGTGCGATCGACTATGGCTAAAAAGTCTTGTTCCGATTTACTCAAAGGACGTTCTATCGAAGTAACAAACAAAATAATATCTGCCTGTTGGAGATAGCTTTCGGTAAGTTCTTGATGCTGTTCGATAATCGAATTAATTCCAGGACTATCGATAAAAACTAATCCTCCCAAACCTTCAGGATTGTATGATTCTATAGATTTGGTCGTAGGTAAAAAACCTACTGTGGCAATTTCCTGGTTGTTTAGCCGATTTAGCAAACTAGACTTGCCTGCGTTAAATTCACCACAGATAAAGATTGAGAAAGGATTGGAAAGCTGCTGTTTGAAAGCATTAATATCGAGATTGAATTCGGGAAATAGTTCTTTTGCCTCCACAAAAAGACCTTCAACTTTTTCGATAGTCTTGAGGCTGCGGTCAAAAAGTTGCTGTTGTTCGGTAGAAATAGTCAGAGGCATAAATAGTTTCTTTTAAATGCAGGGTAAATTTAAATTTTAATATTAATAGCTTATGACGCGATGTTATTGGTATGTTCGAGGTTAACTAAGATTTACAGAGCGCGATCGCATCATCCATAAACAAACTCAATCTTGGCAAAGCAAAAAAAATAATCTATCGCAAGTTAGATAAAAATATCAATCAATAGTCATAAATTGAGATCGTAGCTCTTTCTATTCAAAACAATACCGTTGCGATCGAGCTTATAGCTTATATAGGTAGAAGACATTAAATCGCATAAAATCAAGAGTAATAGTTTAGCTGTAAGAAAACTCTGGATTTTAAACTAGTCGTCAGCATGAAGCAGAGCAACTCAAGGCAAAGGTCGAGTTCTTTTTCAGCAGCAGGATTACTATTTCTCCTTGCCGACGGCACGATTAGAAGTTGTAATCCCGATGCGGAGTTGATTTTGGGCTATACTGCCAAGCAGCTAATTGGAACTTCTCTACTAGATCCAATTTGGCAAATGATTCATCGAGACGGGTCTACTCTGCTACCGAAGAATCATCCCGCGATCGCTTCAATTAAAACGGGACAGCCTTGTTCTAATGTAGTTGCGGGCTTTTACAAACCAAGTGGTTTGATTTGGTTGTCTATCGATTGCCAGCCTTTGTTTCTAACGAATCAGCCCCAAGCTTACGGGATAGAAATATCTTTTAGAGAGATTAGCCAGCCAACTGAGGCAGCAGTTATGCCTCAAACTTTACTAAAAAAAACTTCCAATGTAGAACCTTCTGAAGATACCAAAGGGCAAGTCACAGTATTGCTGGTAGAAGATTTCTCCGAAGACAGAGAAATGTATCGGCGTTATTTACAAGCCAATTCAGAGCATAAGTATAATTTTGTAGAAGCTGAAACGGGAGAATCTGCCTTAGAAATAGCTCGTCAGTGCCAACCCGATATTATTTTACTAGACTATCTGCTGCCCGATATGGATGGATTGGAGTTGCTAGCTAGTTGGCAACGGCAAAACTCTCCATTGGCTTTCCCTGTAATAGTTTTAACTGGAGAGGGAAATGAAAATATAGCCGTGCAATTTCTTAAATTGGGAGCCGCGAACTACTTAATAAAAAGACAACTTACACCAGAAAAATTAAAGCTAGAAGTCAATCGAGCGATCTCCGAACATCACTTGCAACTTCAACACGATGAAACTTTACTTAAGCTACAGCTAGCTACAGAGGCTTCTGGCGTAGGACTGTGGTTTTGGGATTTAATTGACGAGCGTTTAGAATTTACAGATCGGTGTAAAGCTTTATTTGGATTCGCTCCTAATACAGAAACAAATTATCAACTATTTCTCAATACCTTACATCCTGAAGACCGCGATCGCACAGATACAGCGGTGCAACAAGCTTTAGCCAATAAAACAGAATACAGTATTGAATATCGGGCTATTTGGTCGGACGGCAGCATACACTGGTTAGCTGCTAGAGGTAGAGGATTTTATGATTGCCATGGCGAACCAGTCCGCATGATGGGAACGGTGCAGGATATTAGCCAACGCAAACAGATAGAACAATCTTTACTCGAATCGAGTCAGCGTATTGTCGATATTCTCGAAAGCATGACCGATGCTTTTTATACCCTAGATCGCGATTTTAACTTTACCTATCTCAACCAGGAAGCAGCACGAGTATTAGGAAAGTCTAAGGAAGAACTTATAGGGCAAAATCTCTGGACGCAATTTAGTCCGTTAGTGGGAACAGAATTAGAGCTTCAGTATCGGCACGCCTTAGTTCAAAAAACTGCAACCTGTTTTGAATATTATTATCCTCCTTTTAAAAGTTGGTATGAAATTAGTGTTTATCCTACCGCTGCTGGATTATCAATTTACTTTCGCGATATTACTGACAGCAAATTAGCAGTAATTCGGCTGCGGAAAAATGAAAGATTACTTAAGTTAGCACTGTCGAGTGCCAAAGCAGGTTCTTGGGATTGGGAAATAGCTACGGGAAAAATTATTTGGTCGCCTGAAAACTATGAATTATATGGAATCGATCCCCAAAGAGAATTGCTCGAATATCGCGATTGGCAGAATTCAGTACATCCAGAGGATCGAGAGCGAAGTAATTGGGAAGTACAGCAAACTTTATCGGGAAAATCTTCTGAGTTTCGCACTGAATTTAGGATCGTTCATCCAAAAAAAGGAATTCGCTGGGTATCGGGCATCGGTAATGTTACTCGCAACGAACGAGGTGAACCAATGCGCTTGAGTGGCATTAATCTAGATATTACCGAGAGCAAACTAAAAGAATACGAACTAAGACTGATTACTGAAGTAATTCCCCAACAAATTTGGACGGCATTGCCAGACGGAAAAGTAGAATACACCAATCAACGCTGGCAAGATTATACGGGAGTTAGTTTGGAAGAAATAAAAGAAAAAGGTTTGGCAGCTATCGTCCATCCCGATGACTTAGAGTCAGTAGAGCGAGCTTGGAATGACTCGATACAAACGGGTAAAAAATATAATCTAGAAGCACGTCTGTGTAAAGCGGATGGAACTTATTGCTGGTTTTTAGGTAAAGCTAGAGCCTTACGGGACGATGGCGGAAAAATTATTAGGTGGTATGGCACCAATACCGATATAACCTCGATTAAAGAACTGGAAGAAAAATTACGCCAGCAAACAGAGGATTTGATTCGAGCCAACCAACTGAAAGATGAATTTCTGGCAATTGTCTCTCACGAACTCCGCACTCCTCTCAATCCTATTTTAGGTTGGTCGCAACTGCTGGCTACAGGAAAACTCCCACCCGAACAAACAGCAAAAGGATTGGACACAATTACTCGTAATGCTAAATTACAGTCGCAGCTTATTGACGATCTACTAGATATGTCGTTAATTTTGCGGGGTAAGTTGGCTCTTAAGTTAGTTCCCACCAATCTAAAACATATTATTAAAGTGGCAAAAGAAACGGTTAAGTTAGCTGCTGAAGCCAAATCAATTCAAATTCAAACCGTTTTTGAACCAAACATCGGTCTAGTTTTGGGAGATCTAACTCGTTTACAGCAAATTTTCTGGAATCTTCTGAACAATGCAATTAAATTTACTCCTGAAGGCGGACTAGTAACGATAGCGTTAGAGTGCAATAAAACTCACGCTTTAGTAAGAATCAGCGATACGGGAAAAGGAATCGATCCCAAATTTTTACCCTATGTCTTCGATCGCTTTCGTCAGGAAGAAAGCAGCTATACGCGACATTTCGGTGGATTGGGATTGGGTTTGGCAATAGTTCGTCACCTTACCGAACTACACGATGGAACTGTTATTGCCGAGAGCCTAGGTATAGGTAGGGGAGCTACCTTTAAAGTTACAATTCCACTAATAAACCCATTACCAACAGAGCCGCAACATAGCGATCCGACAGAGCCAACTGTAGAAACCAATCGTTTTAATGGCATAAAGGTCTTGGTTATAGAAGACGAAGTAGACTCACGCGAACTATTATCTTTGGTTTTAGAACTTCGAGGAGCGGAAATAGTAACAGTAGCATCGGCAAATGAAGCACTGGAAGTCTTGAGCGAATTGGTTCCCGATTTAATTATTAGCGATATTGGTCTGCCTGGAATGGATGGCTATACCTTAATCACTCAAATTCGTTCCCTACCACAAGGACAAGATATACCTGCGATCGCTCTAACCGCATACACTGGAGAAATCGACCGTCAGCGTTGTCTGAACGCAGGTTTTCAAGAACAAATTTCTAAACCTTTTAACGTCAATGAGTTGATAGCTACTGTAACTCGGCTAATGTCAAAAAAAAGTTGAAATATAAAACTTATCAGTGAGCAATGAGCAATGAGCAATGAGCAATGGGAGTTTAACTGCTTATTGTTCAATGTTTAATGTTCACTGATGAATTGCACTGATAGAGTTGGTAGCGATAACCCGTAGCTCTATACTGCTCATCTCGATCGATACATTTTCTAGCAGCTATTTCTCTAGCTTCGGAAAAATTGACCAGCCATAGTTGAAAGGGACGGGGCATAGCTACGATCGCTCGTTCTAAAGCTGCGTTCGCTGTTTCACGGTGCGCCAATAAAAACTGCGGTTGCCAGTCTATTTGTTCTCTGTCTAATAATTTTTGAAACTGCCAGCCAATGCTCATCATTTCCCCTGTTTGTCCGTGAGTTTGATGCAGGGTAGCAATTAAAACTGGCGTGTCGTAACTTACTTGTTGATGGGCTTCAAAAATCACGGGTGCGACAAGATCGGGGCGTTCGACTTTTTGAAAGGCAAAGTTGGTAATTATCGTTGTCGAACCTAATGTAGCGAGTACCAAAGTCAATACTACTAAAACTCTATTTTTATTGAAGAAATATTTGTATTTAGATTCTTGCCAGAGATAGCTGAGACTTATTGCCAGCAATAACAATACTGCGGGAAAATAACCAAACTGAAACCGCGCCGACAGGGTTAAATCTGCTCCAAAAACATAAGTTGCAGCTAAAATAAGCGCGATCGCACTGAGTAAAAATCTGGTTAAAACAGTAATTCCCAACCGCATCTGAGGCGAATTATTAGCTCTAATACCCCGAAGCCAATCAGGAAGCGACCAAACAATAAAAGATAGTAAGATGACTCCCGAAATAATAGCAATGCTCTCTGGTACTCCTTCTATGGGCAACAGAAACACCATGGTAATTAACCAAATCAATAATCTGAGTAGGGGTTGATAAAATTCAGCTAGAGGATTACCGTCAAATACCCAGCTAGTTAAGTCGTCCCCTGGAATACTGCGCCATAAAGACACCCATACCCAGATCGAGCAGCCACTTATGGTACCAGCGATCGCCCAATAAATTCGCTGCCAATACTTAGCCAAGATTGCTTTAGAGTCAACACGAATGCTGTTAAACCAAACACTAGCTAAAACTATTATTTCTGCTACTAAAGTCAGTCCAAAAAAGTAATGAGTGGCAACGCCAAGACTATTAACTACAATCCAGGTTAATACTAGTGCGATCGCAATAGAGCGTTTTTGTTTTATATTCCGAATAGCAACCAGCAAAAATGATAGAGATGCGATCGCCAATAGAATAGCCAAGGTATAATGACGCGCTTCTTGCGATAGATAAACCCCAAAAGGAGAAACCGCCATAAGTGCTGCTGCCAGTTGAGCGCAAATTAACGAACGAGATAGCAACCAACCCCAACCAAACATTGCAGGTATTGCCAGCACGCCAAAAATAGCACTTAACAATCTTCCCCACCAAATAGAAACCAAACCTGTATCGCTAGAAAATAGCTTGAGCCACCAATGAGTAAGCACGAAATAAACAGGGGGATGGGTACTTTCGGTTAGTAAGTTGTTAACGACATCTCTAACATTAGTAGTCGGATCTAACTGTAAAGGAGCAAGCAGCGTATTGAGAGAAATAACTCGATCTAAAGGCACAGTCCGAAAACTATGACCGAGACTGAATACTAAAGTTGCCCATTCGTCAGACCAAGGTGGTTTTGCTTCCAAGTTAGTTACCCGCAGCACCGCACCTAATAAAAGCCAGGTCAATAATAATATCGTATGCAGTAAAAATTTATTCACCAGATCGGGCGATCGCTCTATAGCTCCACAACAATTATCAATAATATCCCGTACGGGCAAGGCACTGCCTTACCCCTAGTTGAATACGGGCGAACAACAGTTCGCCTCTACTTCCTAACTTTTGAACGATGAAAAGAGAGACAATCGCCTATGTAATGTAAATAAACTCCGCATTACAAATAATACATTTCAATATATGTCTCAAGAATTATCATCAGATCGCTTACAGTCTACTTGGGGACAGTTTTCTACTCGGCAAGCTGCCGAGACTGCCAAGCAAAAACTAGAGTCAGTAGGAATCCCCTCAGAGCAAATTAGCTTGGAAACTGAAAATCAAAAACTTCCCCCGCGCCTTCAAGATACACAAGCTTTAGACAATGCTAAAAGTGGTGCGATCGTTGGAGGAGTGTTAGGTGCTTTTGTTGGCTTAACTTTAAGTTTAATCTTGGCAGGTTTTCCGCAAGTTGGTTTTGCTGCTTTTAAAAATTTTGATGCTTTAAATTTTTTCGCTCCTTTGATGGGTGCTGTTGTTGGTGCAGTAGGTATTAGCTTGATTTCTGCTTTAGGTGGAAGCGATGTTCCTCAATCAGATTCAATAAGCAACCTTCCAGATACTGCCGACAAGGAAACAGAAATCTACTTAGTTACAGTCAAAGGAACATCCACAGAAATGGAGCGAGTCAATGCAATCATCCATCAAGAGGGAGGTTTGATAGGCGAAGAAAATAGAAGATAAAAGCTAGGTTGAATTTTGATAGCAGCGATCGCTATTATTATGATTGTGCTTTTTGGCGATCGCGATCGTCGCTCGACTAATAGGCAAACATCTTTTGCAGCACTAACAAAACAGCTTTTAATTCTTTAACCGATAAAGCTCCTAATTTTGCTATTAGACGTTTTTTATCGATAGTTCTAATTTGGTCGAGCATTACTTCTCCGTCTCGCTTATCGAAGTTTATTTTGGCTCGACTTTTATAGTTTCTTACTTTAGTAGTCATCGGAGCTATAACTACTGTGCGAATGTATTGATTCATTTCATCGGGAGAAACCACTAAGCAAGGACGGGTTTTTTGAACCTCCGAACCAATCGTAGGATCTAAGTTAAGTAAATAAACTTCTCCTCTACTTACCATTCCCATTCCTCGCCATACTCGGTGGGAATAGTATCGTCGATTAACAGTTCATCATCGCCGTTAGCAGCCATTTCTTGAAAAGATTCCGACCAACTTTCTCTAGCTTTGAGAGGACTGAGAATTAGATTGCCGTTCTCAATTTTCATCTCGATCGCATTTGTGAATCCACATTGCTCCATAATTGTTTTAGGAATTCTAATTCCTTGAGAGTTACCAATTTTAATAATGTCTATTTTCACGATCCATCAATCTTAGTAATTACATAGTAGTTACTAAATTTTAACAGTATATAAATTACTAACGTAGAAACAATAATAATGCCCGATTCACAAGCGATTAACCAAGCCGTTGCCAATCTCTATAACACCTATCCTTTTCCCCCCGATCCGCTTTCCGATCTCGAACCTCCTGGTTACAATTGGCGTTGGAGTTGGACTGCGGCATACAATTTTTGTACTGGTAGAAAACCCGAAGCTCAAGATATTAGAATTTTAGATGCTGGTTGTGGAACTGGTTCTAGTACGGACTATTTGATTCATCTCAACCCTGAAGCTGAAGTTGTAGCGATCGATATCAGTCAAAAAGCTTTAGAGGTAGCGCAAGAAAGATGTCGGCGTTCTGGAGTAATTGCCAAACACAACAAGCCAATTGAGTTTCGCCAACTCAGACTAGAAGAAGTACCCGAACAGTTAGAGGGGCAATTCGATCTGATTAATTCTGTAGGGGTACTGCATCACTTACCCGATCCGATTAAAGGTATTAAATCTCTAGCTTGTAAATTAAAACCAGGTGGGATCTTTCACATCTTCGTCTATGCCGAATTGGGACGTTGGGAAATTTCTCTAATGCAAAAAGCGATCGCACTGCTGCAAGGAGATAAGCGAGGCGACTATCGCGACGGGGTAAAAATTGGTAGGGAAATTTTTGCCAATCTACCAGAAAACAATCGGATTTTAAAGCAAGAAAAAGAACGCTGGGCGTTAGAAAATCATCGCGATGAATCTTTTGCCGATATGTACGTTCATCCGCAGGAAATTGATTACAATATCGAGACACTGTTTGAATTGATCGACGCTTCGGGTTTGGAATTTGTCGGCTTTTCCAATCCTCAATACTGGCAGTTAGAAAGGCTTATTGCCAATTCACCAGAATTAAAAGCTAGAGCAAACGAGCTTGGCGATCGCCAAAAATATCGCTTAATCGAGTTACTAGATCCCACACTAACTCATTACGAATTCTTTTTAGCTCGTCCTCCGTTGACTCAAGTAGACTGGTCAAATGAGGATCGGCTCAAACAAGCCGTTCCCGAACTTCATCCCTGTATGCAAGGCTTTCCCAGTCGCAACTTTCTCGACTATGACTATCAAATGGTTAACATCAGCGAAGCCGAGTATGACTTTATGCAGGCTTGCGCTAAAAATTCCGAGCAGCAAAGCGTAGGAGAGTTAATTACTAAAAGTAAGTTAGATTTGGCAGGAGTGCGAGCGCTGCAAGCCAGACAACTGATAGTCTTAAGTAGCAATTTCCTGACTTGAGGAGACGTAATTGTTTTATAGTTTAAATATGTCTTGATGGCGATCGAACAAGTTCGACTAATCTATCTTGCCGTGCAAATTCGATCTGCGGGTATTTAAAAATTGTTACTACACCGTGATATGATCGCTCTTGGTCTGGACATGGGTAACAGCAAAGTAGTCTCTTACTATTATCTGCTTGTAAGATTGCGAGCGATCGCTATACTGCCAGCAAATGAAAGAGACTAAATTATTAGTTGAGATTCGAGAGATTATACTCGCGATCGCACTAAGCAAGATGTAACGTAGCTCCAGATGTATAAAAATTCAGCATGAGTCATAGTTGAGTAATGGTAAACCTATCTAGAAGCCGACTCGAATCAACACTGACAACAAGACGAGATGCAGTTGCAGAAAAACCTGCGGTATCGCCAGAAGTTAATCGCGTTGTCGAGGATACTTCGGAATCGTCAGAGCCAACAATGCAAGAGTATTATCAACTCAAACAAATGCTATTGTTGACAACTCTACTGCTTACAGGCGCAATTTTCTCGTGTGTATGGATATTCTATACGTTTAATATCGCTCTTAATTATTTGCTTGGGGCATGTATTGGCGTAGTATATCTAGGTATGTTGGCAAGAGAGGTAGAAAGATTAGGCACTCAGAAAAGAAGTGTCGGTTCGACTCGACTAGCTTTATTGGCTGGCATAATCATAGTTGCTACACAATTACAACAACTGCAAATCTTGCCAATTTTTCTGGGATTTATGACTTATAAAGCCGCAATAATCGTCTACGTGATGCAAACTACCCTCACACCAGCCAAAAAATAGACGATGGCGCGAGTAAAGTAAAACTCGTATGGTCAGATAAATTAATTCGAGAAAAAGCATCAAGCTAGATAACAAGGGGAAAAATGCCAATATGGAAATATCTAATTTAAATGCTCTGACAACCTTCCCCCTGGCTTCATTAGAAGTGGGCAAACACTTTTATTGGGAAATTGGCGGTTTAAAACTACACGGACAAGTATTTCTTACCTCTTGGGTAGTAATTGCGATTTTAATAATTGCTTCGTTTGTGGCATCGAGAAATGTCCAAAAAATTCCTCAAGGCATGCAAAACTTTATGGAGTATGCTTTGGAATTTATCAGAAGTTTGGCGAAAGATCAGATTGGGGAAAAAGAATATCGCCCCTGGGTACCCTTCGTCGGTACTTTATTTTTGTTCATTTTTGTGTCAAATTGGTCTGGAGGTCTGGTTCCCTGGAAATTGATCGAAATTCCCAACAGCGAACTAGCCGCACCAACCAACGATATTAATACCACAGTAGCTCTAGCGTTACTAACTTCCATCGCTTATTTTTATGCAGGAATTAGTAAAAAAGGCTTGGGTTATTTTGCAGGATATCTCGAACCAACGCCAATTCTCGCGCCATTTAAGGTTTTAGAAGATTTTACCAAACCTCTATCCCTGAGCTTCCGTCTGTTTGGCAACATCCTGGCAGATGAATTAGTAGTAGCCGTATTAGTGCTGCTGGTTCCTCTATTCATACCTCTGCCACTGATGGTGCTAGGGTTATTTTTAAGTGCAATTCAGGCACTTATTTTTGCTACCCTTGCCGCCGCCTACATTGGCGAAGCCTTAGAGGAACATGGTGAAGAGCATGAGTAGCTAAGTTAAAGGTGCGAGATTACTAGCATTTTTAATTTAGTCTCAGTAGATCGCGGGTCAATCGCGACACTTATCGAGCGATCGTCAGCCGCTATCAACAGTGGTTGGCAACTGTTCGACCGCAACACTTAATCGTTGCTATTGTTTAAATCAAGTTAGTATACAAGGAAAGAAAAATCATGGATCCACTTATCGCTGCTGCTTCCGTTGTCGCTGCCGCTCTTGCTGTAGGACTAGGAGCAATCGGACCCGGTATCGGTCAAGGTAATGCTGCAGGACAAGCAGTAGAAGGTATTGCTCGCCAACCCGAAGCTGAAGGCAAAATTCGCGGTACTTTGCTACTCAGTTTGGCATTTATGGAAGCACTAACCATTTATGGCTTAGTTGTATCTCTCGTATTATTATTCGCTAACCCCTTCTCTTAAGAGGTTTTAAAATAGCCTGGGTAGAGCGGTAAATTTAAGCTCTGTAAGCCCAGGCTATTTAAATATAGCTATATGAAAAAATAATTAGTAATAGATTACTAAAATAGCCTCAAAAGATGGGGTAGAGAACAAAATGATATACTGGACATTTTTTATAGCAGCAGCAGAAGCCGCTGAAGAAGCTGAAGTAGGCAGTAATTTATTCGATATCGATGCCACTTTACCTCTAATGGCAATACAGTTCGTACTACTAGTAATAATTTTAAACGCGCTGTTTTATAAACCATTGGGCAAAGCGATCGACGAACGTGCCGACTATATCCGCAATAATTTTAAGCAGGCTCGCGAACTCAAAGAAAAGTCAGAATCTCTGGCAGACCAATACAATCGCGAATTGAGAGATGTTCGTCGCCAAGCACAAGAAACGATTAATTCTGCCAAAGCCGATGCCGAAGCTACCGTAGCCGACAAAGTCAAAGCAGCACAGCAAGAAGCACAGGCTCAAAAACAAGAGGCTGCTGATGAGATTGAAGCACAAAAAGCTGAAGTAATGCAGACTTTGGAACAGCAGGTAGACTCTTTGAGCAATCAAATTTTAGAAAAACTACTCGGAGCAGAACTGGTTAAATAAACCGAATTTGCCAATCGAGAATCGATCGCACTTATCAATACGGACAAAAAAGAAAATGATGGGGACTTTTTTCCTTCTTAACGCCGAGACAGCAGCCTCGTCAGAAAGTGGTTTTGGTCTTAATTTTGACATTTTAGGAACCAATCTGATCAACATAGGAATCGTTGTCGTGTTGCTAGTTGTCTACGGAGGCAAAGTTGTCGGCAATATTCTCAGCGAAAGACGCGCCAAAATCGAACAAGACATCAAAGAAGCAGAAGCTCGCAAAAACGAATCTCAAGCAGCTTTAAATGAAGCCCAACAAAACTTAAAAGAGGCGCAGGCTACTGCCGAAAAGATTCGTACCGAAGCCAAAACTAATGCTCAAAAAGCTGCCGATGAAATCTTAGCTAAAGGTAAGAAAGAGGTAGAGCGACTCAAGGCATCAGCCGCAGCCGATCTAGATTCCGATCGCGAAAGAGCGATCGCCGAATTGCGAGAACGAGTAGTAGCAATGGCTATAGCCAAAGCCGAATCTCGCCTGGAAGAAATCGTGGATGATGATGCCCAACGCCAGCTAATCGAACGCAGTATCGCACAAATAGGAGGGTAATCGATGAGTGGAACTTTAGTCAGTAGTGAAATTGCCGAACCCTACGCTCAGGCACTGATGTCTCTAGCGCAGCAAAACGACCTTGCAGACCAGTTTGGCGATACCTTTCGTGCTTTAGAATCATTATTTGCAGAATCTGAAGAATTTAGAGATTTTATTGCCAATCCAGTTATCGATCCAGAAGCAAAGAAATCGGTACTAAAAAGAGTCATGGGCGACGATGCCAACTCTTATTTAGTAAACTTTATGATGCTGCTGGTAGATAAACGGCGCATCATGTTTTTAGAAACAATCGGACAACAATATCTGGAGCTACTACGCAAGTTAAATCAAGTCGTACTAGCAGAAGTCACCTCCGCTAAAGAGCTAGAAGACGAACAAAAACAGCGAATTGTTGAAAAAGTTAAAGGAATGACCGACGCTAACGATGTCGAACTGAAAACCAGTATCGATCCTAGTTTAATCGGTGGAGTCATTATTAAAGTAGGATCTAAAGTGATTGATGCTAGTTTGCGCGGTCAATTACGTCGTATTAGCGTCAGTCTTAAAAGCTAGACACAAGGCAACAGGTAACCCGAACAACATTTGACAAACAACAAACAAGGTAGAGAAAAAAAGGTAGAAAAAAAATATGGTTAGCATCAGACCAGACGAAATTAGCAGCATCATTCGCCAGCAGATCGAATCTTACGAGCAGGACGTTAAAGTATCCAATGTCGGTACCGTATTACAGATCGGAGACGGGATCGCTCGCGTCTACGGTTTGGAACAGGCAATGGCAGGGGAACTGTTAGAATTTGAAGACGGCACCGTGGGTATTGCCTTGAACCTGGAAGAAGATAACGTGGGCGCGGTATTGATGGGTGATGGCTTTGGCATTCAAGAAGGCAGTACCGTTAATGCTACGGGACAAATTGCCTCAATTCCTGTAGGAGAAGCAGTCGTAGGCAGAATTGTCGATTCTTTGGCGCGTCCGATTGATGGTAAAGGTGATATCGATACTAGCGAAAATCGTCTAATTGAGTCTCCCGCACCAGGAATTATCGCTCGTAAGTCCGTGTGCGAACCCTTACAGACTGGCATTACCGCCATCGATGCCATGATTCCCATCGGTCGCGGACAGCGCGAATTGATCATTGGCGATCGCCAGACGGGCAAAACCGCAGTCGCAGTAGATACGATTATCAACCAACAGGGCGAAGATGTAGTTTGTGTTTACGTTGCGGTCGGACAAAAAGCTTCTACCGTCGCTCAGGTAGTAGGTACTTTAGAAGACAAAGGTGCGATGGACTATACGGTTGTGGTAGCAGCTAATGCTAACGACCCTGCCACCCTACAGTATCTCGCGCCCTACACTGGTGCGGCGATCGCCGAATACTTTATGTATAAAGGTAAAGCTACTTTGGTAATCTACGATGACTTGACCAAACAGGCACAGGCTTATCGTCAAATGTCTCTCTTGCTACGTCGTCCCCCTGGTCGCGAAGCCTATCCTGGAGACGTATTCTATCTTCACTCCCGTCTCTTAGAACGCGCTGCCAAGCTCAACGACAATTTAGGAGGCGGCAGCATGACCGCTCTGCCAATCATCGAAACTCAAGCGGGTGACGTATCGGCATACATTCCCACCAACGTAATTTCCATTACCGACGGACAAATATTCCTCTCTAGCGACCTATTTAACGCTGGCTTTCGTCCTGCCATCAATGCAGGTATTTCGGTATCTCGCGTAGGTTCTGCGGCTCAAACCAAAGCAATTAAGAAAGTTGCAGGTAAACTCAAGCTGGAACTGGCTCAATTTGCCGAACTAGAAGCTTTTTCTCAATTTGCTTCTGATTTGGATGCCGCTACTCAAAATCAGTTAGCGAGAGGACAGCGTTTGCGTCAGATTCTCAAACAGGATCAAAATTCACCTCTATCCGTAGCCGAACAAGTGGCAGTAGTATACTCTGGTCTTAACGGCTATTTAGACGATATTGATGTAGAAAAAGTAAGCGATTTTGCCAAGGGTCTGCGAGAATATCTCGACAATAACAAAGGCAAATACATGGAGATTATTTCTTCAGAAAAAGTGCTAACTGACGAAGCTGAAAATCTCCTCAAAGAAGGTATTAAAGAATACAAGCAAACCTTCAAGGCAGCAGCCTAAGCTGATGAAGTAAGAAGGAAGACGTTAGCTAAAAGAAGGGATTGGGCGGAGGTGCAGGTGCTGAGGTGAGAAAGAAAGTTTGAGTCAGACGTGTTTATTCTGCTTCTTCTTTTTTTTGAAAACCTCCCTTGCACCCTAGCGCAGCGAAGCTCCCCTGCTCCCTTGCTTCCTCGCCAAGTAAGTTGAATACCGATCGGAAAATACAAAAAATGCCCAATCTTAAAGCGATTCGCGATCGCATCTCTTCAGTAAAAAATACCAAAAAAATTACCGAAGCCATGCGCCTGGTAGCAGCAGCTAAGGTACGTCGCGCTCAAGAACAAGTTAATTCCACCCGTCCTTTTGCCGACAGTCTGGCAGAAGTGTTGTACAACCTTAAAGACAGACTGAGATTTGAAGATGTCGATTTGCCTCTTTTCGAGCAACGAGAAGTAAGCAAAGTTGCCCTGTTAGTAATTACTGGCGATCGCGGTTTGTGTGGCGGTTATAATGCCAACGTAATTCGACGAGCCGAACAGAGAGCCAAAGAACTACAGAAAGAAGGAGTTGAATATACCTACGTCTTAATCGGTCGCAAAGCGGTTCAACATTTTAGAAGACGTAATGTTCCAATTAACAAAACCTTTGTAAACTTAGAACAAATTCCTACCGCAGCGGAAGCATCTTCAGTTGCCGACGAACTACTATCTTTGTTTTTATCAGAAACGGTAGATAGAGTCGAGCTAGTTTACACTAAGTTTGTTTCCTTAATTAGTTCTCGTCCTGTAATTCAAACCCTACTGCCACTAACTCCCCAAGGACTGGAAGTAAAAGATGACGAAATTTTCCGCCTGACTACTAGAGGCGGTGAATTTAATGTCGAACGAGAAAAAGTTAGCAGCGAAATGCAAACTTTCCCCAGAGACACAATTTTCGAGCAAGACCCCGTACAAATTCTCGATTCTTTACTGCCTCTTTACCTTAATAACCAGCTTTTGCGTTCTTTACAAGAGGCGGCAGCTAGCGAACTTGCAGCTAGAATGACAGCAATGAACAATGCTAGTGATAACGCCACTGAGTTGATGAAAGATCTTACTCTCTCATACAACAAAGCCAGACAAGCTGCTATTACTCAAGAAATTTTAGAGGTAGTTTCGGGTGCTGAAGCTCTATGATTGATAATTTGCTCGATTTTTGAATTAAAGTTTAAAACGTCTAGAATTTTACTAGGCGTTTTTTTACTATCTAGCGATCGCTCTACCATAAAAAGATAGAGAATTTGGTTTTAAATTCCCAAACGCTGATAAATTTCATCCAGATGCTTGAGATGATGTTGGGGATCGAAACAGGCGGCAATTTCTGATGCGGATAGCTTTTGCTTTACCGTATCGTCTTGCTCGATTAAAGCACGAAAGTTACCTTCTAGCTGATTCCAGGCAGTATGGGCGCAATTTTGTACTACGCGATAGGCTTCTTCTCGGTTCATGCCTTTTTCTACTAAAGCTAGCAACACTCGTTGAGAAAAAATTACCCCGCCATAGACATTCATATTGCGCTTCATGTTTTCGGGATATACCAGCAGATTTTTGACCAAGTTGGTGATTTCTCTCAGCATAAAGTGAGTCAAAATACAGCTATCGGGCAAAATCACCCGTTCTACCGAACTATGAGAAATATCCCGTTCGTGCCACAAAGCGACATTTTCTAAAGCTGCTACGGCGTTACCGCGAATGATTCTTGCCATTCCCGTCAGTCTTTCCGAACGAATCGGGTTGCGTTTGTGGGGCATTGCCGAAGAACCTTTTTGCTTTTTAGAAAAGTATTCTTCTACTTCCAAAACATCGGTACGCTGGAGGTTGCGAATTTCGACGGCAAAGCGTTCGATAGAAGCCGATAGCAACGCTAGCTGCTGCACGAATTCGGCATGGCGATCGCGTGAAATTACCTGAGTTGAAGCCGTATCGGGTTCTAAATCTAACTTCTGACAGGCGATCGCCTCTACTTGTGGATCGACGTTAGCATAAGTCCCCACCGCACCCGAAATCTTACCTACAGCAATATCGCGACTCAATTTTGCCAGGCGATCGCGATTTCGCAGCACTTCAGCCAGCCAACCCGCCAACTTAAAGCCAAAGGTAATTGGTTCGGCATGAATACCATGCGATCGCCCTACCATTACCGTATAGCGGTGTTGCTGTGCCTGATAGCGAATTGCCTGAACTAATTCTTCCAGCTTTTCTAAAATCAACTCCAGACTGGCAACCATTTGCAAAGCCAGCCCCGTATCTAAAACATCAGAACTAGTCAAGCCTAAATGAATATATCTTCCTGCATCCCCTACATATTCATTAACGTTGGTTAAAAAAGCAATAACGTCGTGGCGAACTTCCTCTTCTATTTCTAATACGCGTTTGGGATCGAAGTCAGCTTTGGCTTTAATTTCTGCTACTGCTTCTTGAGGAATATAACCTAGTTCTGCTTGTGCCTCGCAAACTGCTAACTCTACTCTTAGCCAGGTTTTTAATTTATAAGCATCAGTCCAAATTTCGCCCATTTCGGGCAGGGTATAGCGTTCGATCATTACTTAAACTAAATATTAAATATAGGGTGCGTTTGCAGTCTGTTTAGCAGAATATGACTTTTTATTGTACTACTATGTCTCTGTTTAAATCGTTTAGGAATCATTTATCTAGCAATTTTAAAAAAGCTATAAGCTGTAAGCCGTAAGCCGTAAGCTAAATAATTAGTAGATTTTGACTACTAATTAAGCAGCCTGCGAAGGCAGGCAAGCGTCGTTAGAACGGCGCATTCGCGCATACGCTGTCTTCAAAACCTTGTGTCGCCCGTGGGACTTAGACCTAAAACGCAGAGGCTTAGAGCTTATGGCTTACGGCTAATTGTTAAATTTGCCAATAATTTTATTTATTTGGTAACTTACAATACATTTATAGATAATAAATTCTATAAACAAAATTGCAGATCGCTAATGCTAGATTTTTCGGTTTAAATTGTATATCGACCGAAATCGATCGTAGGCTTAATTAAGTAAGAATTTAAAAACAGAGCGCGTCGTAAAGTTCGTTAACTGGCTCTATAGTTTTATTTTTGTCCTCTGTTTTTTCAGTTAAGTGAGATTATGAAAACCTCTTCGTCCGAACCAACGAGCAATCAAACCGTTCCCGCTCAAAGTTCGGGATTGGGAGCTTTTGGCGGCGTTTTTACTCCTTCAATTCTGACAATTCTCGGCGTAATTATGTACTTACGCCTGGGTTGGGTAGTAGGTAATGTCGGTTTGTTGGGAACGCTGATTATAGTTACCCTCTCTACGGGCATTACTTTACTTACGGCTCTATCAATTTGCGCGATCGCTACAGATCGAGTCGTGCGGGTTGGAGGTGCCTACTACATGATTAGCCGTTCTTTGGGAATTGAAACTGGTGGAGCGGTAGGAATTCCCTTATACTTCGCTCAGGCATTGTCGGTAGCACTATATACCATTGGTTTTGCCGAGAGTGTAGTAAGTACTTTTGGTCATCTCAATCAGCTTTATGTGGCTCTAATTACTACGATAGCGGTAGCTATTCTAGCTCTTACCTCTGCTAAATTGGCGATTAAGGCACAGTATTTTATTATGGTGGCGATCGTTCTATCGCTTATATCTCTGATATTTGGTAAATCTGTAGAGCCGACCAATATTGAAATGTGGGGAGCTGCTTCTGGAGAATCTTTTTGGAAGGTGTTTGCAGTTTTCTTTCCTGCCGTAACTGGCATCATGGCAGGGGTTAATATGTCAGGCGACTTACGCGATCCGATTCGTTCGATACCTACGGGTACTCTAGCTGCTGTGGGAACGGGTTACGTAATTTATATGCTTCTTCCCATTTTACTTGCCAGTCGAGTTGATGCCACAACTTTGATTGAAGACAACTTAATTATGCAGCAGATATCTTTTTGGGGACCATCAATTTTATTGGGAGTTTGGGGAGCTACCCTTTCTAGTGCCATTGGTAGCCTGTTGGGTGCGCCTCGCGTTGCTCAAGCCCTGGCAAGAGATCGAGTACTACCCAAATGGTTGAGTTGGTTGGGCAGAGGTAGCGGACCCGATGATGAGCCGCGTTTGGGTACGATTATGACTTTAGGAGTAGTGATTGCAGCAGTCTGTATCGGACAGTTAGATCTCATCGCTCCCATACTGAGTATGTTTTTTCTTACCACCTACCTGGTATTAAACATTGCCGCAGGGATCGAAGGTTTTTTACAAAGTCCTTCTTTCCGTCCTGCCTTTAAAGTCCACTGGAGTTTATCTTTACTAGGGGCGATCGGCTGTTTGGCGGTAATGTTTCTCATCAACCCCATCGCCACTGTAGTAGCAGCCATTATCGTACTGGTAATTTTCTTATGGTTAGAAAGAAGAGAACTACAGACTACCTGGGGTGATGCCCGTAGGGGTATGTGGATGACTTTATTAAGAACGGGAATTTTTAATGTAGAACGGGAACAAGACTATAAAAACTGGCGACCGAATATATTGATTTTGTCTGGCGCACCTACCAAACGCTGGAATTTAATCGAGTTAGCCAACTCTTTAAGTCAGAACAGAGGCTTAATTACCGTTTCTAGTGTCTTACCTCCTGGCTCTCGTAATATTCGCCAGCAGGGAGAAATGGAAGAAACCGTACGCGAATATTTAAACAGACATGGCGTACAGGCTCTAGTCCGCATGGTTACTGCATCTAATATGTTTGATGGTGGGTTACAGCTACTAGAAGCCTATGGCATCGGTCCTTTAATTCCCAATACTTTCTTACTCGGTGCTAGTGCTAGTCCCAAAAATCGAGATTTATACTGCGAGCTAATCGCTCAAATTCATTTAGCCAAACGCAACGCCATTATCCTTCACGACGATCGGGAACGCGGTTTTGGCTTGCGCCGACAAATCGATCTGTGGTGGGGAGGGTTTAACAATAATGGTAGTTTGATGTTGTTACTAGCTTATTTGCTTAGTTCTGACGTAGATTGGCGCGAGGCAGCAGTAAATCTTAAGCTTGTAGTACATGACGAAAAAGCAGCTAATAAAGCAAAAGAGAGCGTTAAAAATTTGATTGAGGAGTTACGTTTGGGAGTTAAAGTCAAAGTTATTCTTGGTGACGAACGACCTTTTCCTGAAATTCTTCACGAATCATCACGGGAAGCCGATCTGGTGTTTCTCGGTTTGCCAGAACCAGATGAAAATTTTGTTAGCAACTACGAACGTCTACTGTCATGGAGTGAAGATCTTCCTTCGACAATTTTTGTCTTAGCAGCCTCTGACTATGCTCACCAAGAAGTACTGACATAATTTATTTAACTGCAATTGACAAGCTAATGCAGCTTGCTATACTTCCAGTGGTTCGACATAAAAAGCAATACCATTGCTTCCTTCTAGCTGGTAATTTGGAAGGTTCTGTAGCACCGCCTCTTTTTCTGCTGCTGAAGGAGTATAAAAGTGAGCATCAACAACTCGATTATAAAAACGATATAGAGGGGTTCTGTTTGCTCCTGGTTCTTCATAACCATAATAGGCAATGTTTTCAAAGCTCCAGTTATCGAGATTTTCTCTAACGTAGTCTCGTTCGACTTCCGAAACCGTATATAGATGTACGCCCGTGTTTTTATTAAAGAAACGATAAACTGGTACCGCTCCTGTTAGAGGATCGCTTTCTTCTGGTGCGGCTTTGTATGAGGCTCCTTCATAGTCATAGTTTTTGAGGTTTTCTCTAACATAATCTCTTTCATCTTTATTGGCAGTATAAAAATGCGCTCCCACAGATGAATTGAAAAAGCGATAGACTGTCGCTTTGGTTTCGGGTTGGGAAAATTTGATAACTGTCGATGTGTCTGAATTATCTTCAGCAGCAACTGATTCTACCTTGAAATCTGCCTCAGTAAAATTTCCTTCCAAAGCGATCGCCGAATCAATCGTTCCATCTAAGTCAACATCAATATTTAATATTGCCGAATCTAAAGCTATAGTTAAGCTATCGCTAGTGAAACTGGCATTTTTTACTAAAATTTCGTCTTCTGTAGTCAAGTCGGTAATAATATCGCCATCTAACTGAGCTAAATTACCAGTAAAGGTATCAGCCCCCTCGGAACCCGATAGGGTATCAGAACCCAAACCACCTTCAAGCAAATCGTTACCAACTCCACCGTCTAGAGTGTCTCGTCCGTTATTACCAAACAAACTGTCATCTCCGTTACCGCCATCAATACTGTCGTTGTCAGCTTCTCCTCTAGCAATATCGTTGCCGTCGCCAGCCAAAATCGTGTCGTCTCCCACTCCACCTAAAAGCGTGTCAGCAGCACCGAGTCCTGCTAAACGATCGTTGCCTCTCAAACCTTTGAGAGTATCGCTTCCCACACCGCCAGTAAGTGTATCGTCTGTTTCTGTGCCATCTAGTGCCAACGATTGAAAACCAAAGAGAATGTATGCTTGTCCTTGATTACTATAGCGATCGCCAAGACTATTATAGCGATCGCTAACACTAACAGAAGGTGCGCCAATAACCAGGTCATCAAGACCATCGCCGTTAACATCTCCTGCATTGCTAACGGCACCACCAAAGTCAGTCAGAGCAAAACCTTCATTATTGCCAAGATTGGCTAGATCGAAAATAGGAGCGAAACTCCGAGCGTTACCATAAATAACGTATACTTCGGAGCCGCCAATAATTATGTCGTCAAAACCATCATCGTTAATATCTCCTGCACCGCTAACGGTACTACCCAAGCGATCGCCCTCTTTCAGACCTCGAACAACAAAACCATTACTGCCATCTAGAGTATTTAAATCTAACCTGGCAGTAAAATCCTTATCGCTACCAAAAACAACATAAGCTTCTCCTTCTTGACTGTTGTCAGTGCTAATACTAGCAGAAGGTGCGCCAATGATTAGGTCGTCAAAACCATCGCCGTTAATATCTCCTGCATTACCTAGCGCATTACCTAAGTCTAAAAGAGCTTCTCCATCTACATCTTGAATCAGAAAACCATTACTACCATCGAGACTATTCAAATCTAAGTTGGCAGCAAAACCGCTTTTTCGTCCAAAAATTACATAGGTTTCTCCACGATAAACTCCGTTAGCGTAAGCTGCAGTAATAATAAAATCATCTAAGCCATCATTGTTAATATCTCCTGCATTGCTGACAGCTTTACCCAAATAGTCTGCTTCATCTAGTCCTCGAACGACAAAACCGTTATTACCATCGAGACTGGCAAGATCGAAATTGGCAGCAAAACCTTTGTTACTACCAAAAACAACGTATACCTCTCCCTCTCGATTATTCTCATCGCTAACGCTGGCATAGGGTGCGCCAATGATTAGGTCATCAAAACCATCGCCATTGATATCCCCCATACCGCTAACGGCTCTACCCAAGCGGTCGTCATCGCCTATACTTTTGATGAAAAAGCCATTGTTGTCGTCCAGACTATTCAAATCTAAATTGGCAGCAAAACCCTTGTTACTACCAAAGATCGTATAAACTTCTCCCCTATAATCGTAAACGCAGCTATAGCAAATTTTATTAGGATAGCGAAATGTTTTTTCTGCATAGGGTGCGCCAATAATTAGGTCATCAAAACCATCGCCATTAAAATCTCCTGCACTGCTAACAGCTTCACCCAAACGAGCGTCATTAGCCAGACCTCGAATCATAAAACCATTGCTGCCATCAAGACTATTTAAATCTAAATTTTTAGCAAAATTATTGCTACCAAAAATTATATAAACTTCTCCTTGGTTATAAGGGTAGTATTGCTGAGTTTCTGTCTTCGGTTCTGCCGCGAAAGGTGCGCTCAAAATAAGATCGTCAAAACCATCGCCATTGATGTCTCCTGCATTATTGACCTCCGCTCCCAAGCGATCGCCGTCATTTATACCAGAAACAGTAAAACCATTTTTGCCGTCCAACTCAGTTAAATTCAGCAAATAATTAACCATAATAATTTCTCCGATCGCTATAAAAATATTTGACTTTTATAAAGCAACTTTAGTTGCGTATGCTTTCAAATTAAAATTAAAGTTTACTTTTCGATAAACCAAAATTAGATGTTGCTTTAATGAGCAGTTTATTGAAGCCGTAAATATGATGGGATAATTAAAAAAATATTTTATTACTTGTATTTATTATTGCTACAAAAAAAGTAGACAATTAATTCTATATGGAATAAACATTGGCACTAAAAAATGTAATAGAGACAATAAAAAAAGGGGATAGACAAGAGGAAGACCGCTCGATCGTCAAGTTTTATAAATTACTTTATCTACCTACTTATGAGATGATTGAGTTACAGCCATTCCAAAAGTTACTGTCAAGAAAAGGAGACGATACAAATAGAACTTCAATCGTTAGCAGAAATACGTGGGGCTTGGATTGCCAACCGTCCTCATAGTCAAGTTTTGGAGTCGAAGGATAATATTGCTGAGGCAATGAAATTTTTAGCCGCTACGGGTTTTAATTTTGTATTTCCTGTAGTTTGGAATCGCGGTTATACTCTGTTCCCCTCTCAGGTAATGGCTAGCTATGATTTTCCTCTTCTCGATCCTTTTTACAAACAGCAACAGCGCGATCCTCTAAAGGAAATAATTGTTGAAGCCAAACAACATAATATTGCGGTTATTCCCTGGTTTGAATACGGTTTTGCAGCTTCCCACTTATTGAGTGGCGGGCATATTTTAAAACAAAAACCTGATTGGAAAGCGATTGCGCCAGATGGCAGCACTGTTAGACACGGAAGCCTTACCTGGATGAATGGTTTGAACCCCCAAGTGCAGCAGTTTATGCTAGAGCTAGTTTTAGAAGTAGTAGATAAATACGACGTAGCAGGAATTCAAGGATGCGATCGCTTTCCCGCTATGCCTATAGCCGCAGGTTACGATCGAGAAACAGTAACGAAGTATAGAAAAGAAACGGGAAAACAGCCATCTAGTAACCCCAAACAGCAACAATGGGTGCAATGGCGAGCTAATTTATTGACAAACTTTTTAGCCAAATTGTATCGACAGGTAAAACAAATAAAGCCAGAAGCGATCGTTTCTCTATCTCCTGCCGTATATCCTTTTTGCCTGCAAAATTTATTACAAGATAGTCAAACATGGCTAGAAAGAGGCATTGTCGATCTAATTCATCCGCAAATCTATCGCTCTAGCTACTCTAGCTATCGTCAGGAAGTAAACAAAATTGTTAAAACCGTAGATAATAATTTATTAACTAAATTTGCTCCAGGGATTGCTTTTACTGCCAACGGTAAGGCATTAGCTGCTAAAGATCTTCTTAAATGTATCGAACTAAATCGCCACAGTAATTTTAGCGGCACGGTGTTTTTTCACTATGAAGGTTTGAAAGAGTACAGAGATATATTCAACTAAAAAACTTTTTAATCTGTTGTTGATTTTAAAATCGATCTGGCTGCTTTAATTCCCGATAAATAAGCACCGTGAACTGTAGCGGGATAGTGTAAACTGGTAGCTTCACCAGCAAAAAAAAGACAGTTATTTATAGGTTTGGCTAAATCTTTAATAGTCTTACCCGTTGCACCCGGAGTCATAAACGAATAAGCACCACAGGCATAACGATCGCTTTCCCAACGAGTAATTTGATAGTCTGTTGGTTGTGGTATCTGACGATCGTAAATTGTTTGCAGCACTGCCATCATCGAGGCAACTATTTCATCATCGCTCAGGGTTTCAAGATAGCTTCCGTAGCGACCTGCATTGTATCCTAGCAATACGGGAACGCCAGTATATTTGTAGATATTGACAAATTCCATCCATTCTCCCTTGCGTTTGCCAATGTAGCCGATTAAATCGCTGCGATCCGACCAGAAAGCATGGGGAAAATGCAGGTAAGTCTTATTTAAGATTCCCACACCTAGTAATGCGATCGCTTTTTGTTTGGCTATTGGTAATGGTGGCGAAAAAGTTACCGTCTGCTTTTTTAGCACCCCCAGAGGTAAAGTAACGATAGCTTTGGCGGCTGTAAATTCTTTACAATCGGTAGATACCGTAACTCGATGAGAATCGTAACTTACGCGCTCGACTCGATGCTCTAATTTAATTTCTAAACCTGCTGCCAAAATATCGATTATTTGAGTGTAACCACCAGGAAAGAAAACATCATCTCCCGAAAATTCGCGATCGCGATCCCATTTAAAAGCTGACAGTTCGCTAAGATCGGCACCATATTCATGTTCGATTTCAGTATTGATAAAGTAATTCAACTGCCTTATTTGGCTTGCAGATAGAGACTTGCTAGCTAGCATTTCATCTATTACGGTTTGCAAACACCCATCCTCATGCCAGTTTTTACGAGCGCCTTTTACCGCTCGTCGCCAAATTTTGGCATATTTATGCCATTTAAATTCGCTAAAGGGCTGACCTTTATAGTCAAATATATCGATACTGTCGTAGTCGGTAACTGCTGTGGCAATTTTAAAGTCTGTTGCCAACTTTTTAATCGGATTGCCTTCAGTTCCATGAATCCAGGATGCCCCAAGATCTATTGGTATCGACCAGCGATCGATAGTAGTATGAATCCGTCCTCCCAGACGCTGACGAGCTTCTAAAACAACAACTTTTAATCCTTGTTGCTGAAGATAACTAGCAGCACTCAAACCTGCGATACCAGCACCAATAACAATAACTTGGCAATCTAACAAAACCAATAAATACCGCTATTTTTGTTTTCAATCTTAACTATATACTTTAAATTTAAGCAGTTAAATTATTCAAACTTGCAGGAAAGAAAGAAAAAATCGCTAATTTTTTTAGTTTGTCTGATAAACTAGCATTCGCTTACTAATTGTCGCACCCTCTAGGTCATGTTCAGTTCAAAGACAATTGCTTGTTAACAATAGTCGTATGTTTATTATTATTAGACAATTTTAATTATTGTTTTTTTAGGAAAACTTTTCAAATTTAGCTTATTTTAAGTTTGACAACTATAATTAAAAACCCGCGTTTTTAGCTAAAAAAGCTATTTTAAATTGTTTTGACTCATTTTTATTAATGTCTTATTTTGAGGTTGACAGAACTTTGTTTAAATTCTCGCTACGACTATTGAAACTCAAATTATTCTAATTACCCGAACTATTCGTTTGATGATTACTTACCAAAAAACTGTTTTAATGTTGCTAGATACTAGATTTCAAGCCAAAGTTTGGCGGTCTGCACTTAGCTCTCAAAATATTTCTGTAATCGGAGGACTATCTGACGCTCACGTAGCTGAAATTTTAGAAGAAATTCAAAAAGCAAAACTCGATCTTCCCGATCTTCTACTTACCGATTTAGAAATTCGCAATCCTTACGATCTCTGTCGCTGGTGTCGCCGCTACTATCCTCAGTTAAAGATTGTTTTAACCAGCAACTCACAAAGAAGTATCTCTCCTATCGAAAGGCGTTGGGCAATTCATCAAGGAGCAGACGAGCTTTTGCCAGGGTTTCAACCCCAAAATTTGCTTTCTAATACCATTTATGCAGCAGGACGCGTTCTGAAAATTTTGGACTGTCCGCCTTTACAAGAGGCAGCTTTAGTTCCAGCCTTACTATCTTGCTGTCAAGAAGTAACTGCTTCATCTAATGATGAGGAACAAGCACTGTTAAAATTATCTTCCCCAGAAGCTGGAGAGCATTTAGGAGAAGAAGAATTATTAGCAAGCGATTCTAATCCTTTACTGCTAGATCGTCAGTTAGGCTCGACTGTAGCTACAACCTCTCTACCAATAGCAGCTTCAACAAAATCTTTATCGCTGTTTTGGATGGCTATGGCTTTGGGGATGTTTGGCTTACTAGCTATGGCTTTGATTTGGCGGTGGAGGCAACCTGTATTTTACTCTGAAAACCAGATGGCAGTGGATGAGGCTAGAGAACTGACCCAGGCTAATACTTTTGAAGATGTTGATTCCGTACCAGAAGGAATTTTCAATCACAACGGCAGTACTGCCTGGGCACCTATTTTCGGACTATTAGAACCAAAACTGGAAAGTATTTATCCCGAACTTGACTTACGGTATGTTGATGTTTTGTCTGGAAGTCCTGGTTCGGAAATTGCTGTTGACTTATTGTTAGATGGAGAGCTTGATTTTACTTACATTTCTCGCCCTCTCAAGCCAGAAGAATATGCTATGGCAGAAGCAAGAGGATTTTCTATTACTCAACATCCTATAGCTATTGATGGTATTGCGGTTGCTGTCAATCCTGCTTTGTCTGTTACCGCTCTCAGTCTGAGACAGCTACAGCAAATTTATTTGAGTGAGGTAGATAACTGGAGTCAATTAGGAGGTCAAAATCTCAAAATTGTTTCTTTTACTCGTTCGCCAGAATATTCGGCTACGGCACAATTTTGGCGACAAACTATTTTGAATGGCAAAAACTTTGGGGAACGAGTTGAGTACGTTTATTCTACTACCGATGCTTTACGTCAGTTACAAAATACTGCTGGCGGAATTTATTTTACTTCAGCATCGGAAGTAGTCCCACAGTGTAGTGTAAAAACATTACCGCTAAAGCTAAGTGAAAGACTATCGATCGCTCCCTATGAAGGTTTTGGCGATTCTACGCGAGAGGATAGTTCCTTCTCCCAGCAATGTCCTCAGCTTCGCGATCGCGTCAACTTGGAAGCTTTTGCTGCTGGCACCTATCCTCTTACCCGTCGTCTCTATCTCGTGGTTAAACATAATGGCGAAAGAGAAGAGCAAATTGGTATCGCCATGATCGAACTGCTGCGTTCTCAGTCAGGACAAAATTTGATTAGACAGGCAGGCTTTGTAGGAATTGAGTGAGATTTGTTTGTAAACCGAAGCTAGTGATGAAATGCGATCTATCATCGTAATGACAAATCGCTAGAATCTATTATTTTTTATCGATATCGGGAACTACATCGGGACGCTCTTTGTCTTCCCAGCCAGCAGGGCGTTTTGAATTGTACCAGGCGATCGAACCAATAGTCACCGCAGCAATAAAACCCACGACTAATGCCGCAGTTGCAGCATAAGGGAAATGCATTTCTTGAGTGGCGGCAGTTAAAAGTAAGTTCATCATATTTATTTTCCTTATTTATCTTGCTAGTCTTAGATTTTAACTTACCGTCCTCCCGTTCACGCGATCTTTTTTCTCGCTCTTAGTGGTTCGGATTGCTGAGGAAACCTCGGCAATAGGAGAACCAATGATTTCACTAGAGTATTATTTGATAAGTTAAACAACTATACGATCGATAAATAGCATATTGATAAAATGTAGAACATCTCTCTTTAGTAAAGATTAATATAAATTTTTATCTGCCTGAAGCATTATCTAAACCAATTTAACCCAACTGTATTAAATTATTAGAGCGATGAACTAATAAGAGAAATGTTTGCTCCCTCAGCAAAGCGATCGATAATTCAGTTAAAATCTCTATTGCTAACTGTATGTAAATTTATTTTTGATAATTAGATAATTATGGTCGCAACTCCCTCTAAACCAAAGCACGAAGTCAAAGATTTAGCTTTAGCTTCGGTTGGCAAACAAAGAATAGAATGGGCAGGTAGAGAAATGCCCGTTCTCAAACAGATTAGAGAGCGGTTTGCCCAAGAGAAGCCCTTTACTGGAGTACGATTGGTAGCTTGTTCTCACATTACCACTGAAACTGCAAACTTGGCGATCGCCCTACAGGCTGGTGGTGCCGATGCACTATTAATTGCTAGTAATCCTCTTTCGACTCAAGATGACGTTGCGGCTTGTTTGGTTGCCGAATATGGGATTCCTGTATTTGCAATTAAAGGAGAAGACAATGAAACCTACCATCGTCACGTCCAAATCGCCCTCGACCACAAACCCAACATTATTATTGATGATGGTAGCGATGTAGTGGCAACTATGGTTCAGGAGCGTCAGCATCAAATTGAAGACATCATAGGTACTACTGAAGAAACCACTACAGGTATCGTAAGACTGCGGGCAATGTTCAATGATGGCGTTCTCAGTTTCCCCGCTATGAACGTTAATGATGCCGAAACCAAGCATTTCTTCGATAATCGCTACGGTACGGGTCAATCTACTCTCGATGGCATTATTCGCGCTACAAACGTTCTTCTGGCTGGAAAAACCGTAGTAGTTGCTGGCTATGGCTGGTGCGGTAAGGGGGTGGCAATGCGTGCCAAAGGACTTGGTGCTAACGTGATTGTTACCGAAATCAATCCTGTAAGAGCGATCGAAGCTAAAATGGACGGCTTCCGCGTTATGCCAATGATTGAAGCTGCTCCTCAAGGAGATCTTTTTATTACTCTAACTGGTAACAAACACGTCATTCGCCCCGAACACTTTGAAGTGATGAAAAATGGCGCGATGGTTTCTAATTCGGGACACTTCGATCTAGAAATCGATCTTAAATCTTTAAAAGAGACTGCTACTGAAGCAAAAGAAGTTCGTAACTTTACTGAAGAATACAAAATGCCTAATGGCAAAACAATCGTCGTCCTGGGTGAAGGTAGACTGATTAATTTGGCTGCTGCTGAAGGACATCCCAGTGCGGTAATGGATATGAGCTTCGCCAACCAAGCCCTGGCTTGTGAATATCTGGTTAAAAATAAAGGTAAATTGGAGCCTAAAGTACACTCTATTCCCGAAGAGATCGACCAAAACATCGCCGCCTTGAAGCTCAAAGGTATGGGCGTAGAAATTGATACTCTTACCGAAGACCAAGTCAAGTATATTAACTCTTGGAATGAAGGTACCTAAGGTAGTTTAATTAGATTTATTCAAAAATAGGGAAGCTCGCCAAAACTTCCCTATTTTTTCTTGTATTTTGCCAACAAAAAGGTTTGGTTCTTCAGTTATAAATATGCCAAATAATTAGTTGATAACCCAAAAAACAGGAATCTAACCAAGAACATATCGAGGTAAAACCTTGGTTATATATGGGTTGTAATCACAATAACTTATCACATAAACTTGCTTTAGTCATAGTTAGTTAAGTTGATAGGTACACAAAATGGCATCCTCATCAAAAACCAAGCTGTTAGATGACATTAAGACGGTAGCTAAAAATAATGATGTCTCGACCGAAGAAATAGAAACAATGCTTAAAGATAAAGCCCAAGAACTAAAACAAGAGAAACCATCAAAGTTAAAAAGATTAGGAATTGACGAAATAGCCTTAGTGAAGGGACAGGGCAATTATTGTGCGGTATTAGTAGATTTAGAGAAAAGCAAGGTAGTCGATATTTTATCAGAGCGAAGTCAAGAAAAAATTATGTCCGTTCTAACTTCGTGGGGAACAGAAGTACTTCAGTTAATTGAATATGTGAGCATAGACTTATGGAAGCCTTACAAAAGTTTGGTTAGAAAGTTAATGCCGAATGCCGAAATAGTAGCAGACAGATTTCAGGTAATGAAACAAGTCAATGAGGAGTTAGATGAGCAAAGAAAAGCTCAAAAACGAGAAGTAAAAAAAGAGAAATCTAAGGAAAAGAAGCAGAAAATCTTATCGGGACTAAGCAAAAGCAAATATGCGCTGCTCAGAAATGAAGATAATTTAAATGAGAGACAACAAGAGAAATTAAACGAAGTTAAAATAGTTTGTCCGACATTGGGAAAAATGCACGAGTTAAAAGAAAAATTTAGAGATATTTTGCAACAAAAGCAAGATAGTTTAACAGGATTACTAAAAATTAGCGATTGGTTAAAAGAAGCCCAAGAATATTATCCAAAAGCTCAAAAGACAATTACCAGATGGATAGGAGAAATAATTGCTTACTTTGACCAGAGAATAACTAATGGAGTCGTGGAAGGAATTAACAATAAATTAAAGCTCATAAAACGAGCGGCATACGGATTTAGAAATTTTAGTAACTTTCGTGATAGAGTTTTGTTAACTTGGCATTTCAACTGTTAGTTAAGCATACTATTTACTGAAGAACCACTTTTTTTTATTATAAAGTCTATCTCTAGACATTCTTTGTATTTTCTTTTCTATTGTACTATTAGCGAATTTTTAATTACTATCTGCTATCTTCTACTTGCTAATTAAATCCTTTACCCATCCAAATCTCCTTCCATTACAATCGCAACTGCTTTTCCCGTAGTTTCTTGAAATTCTCTAACGCTAACTCGATTGAGAATGGCGATCGCGCCAAGCATGGCTACAGCCTGTAGAGCAAAAACCAGACTGTATGCAAATAAAGGCGTAGCAAAAATCTCTTTACCAACATCTAAGACTACACCACCAAGAAAAGTAGCCGCACCTCTAGATATTGCCTGTGCCAGTCCCCAAGCGCCGATAAAAGTTCCTGCCGTCTCTGCTGCGGTGAGATCGAGCATCAAACTCACACCCCCTACTGTAGCTATTCCCGTTGTCGCACCAAATAAAAGTAGAGCAATTTTGAGGGCGATCGCCTGTTGGGTAAAGCCAGCGATAATAATTAAGATAAAGCACAGCGCGACTAAACCACAGCCAACTTTGGTACTTAGCTTTTTACCCAGACGAGGCACAATTAAAAAACCAGTTAGACTATAGCCGATAAGTATGCCAATACCCCAATAGGAATTAAGTAAAGTAGTCTCGGCGATCGACATACCAAATACTTCACCGCCATAGGGTTCTAAAACAGCTTCCTGCATAAATAAGCTGATAGTTAGCAAACATAAAAAAGAAAAAAAGATGCCCGTTTGACGACTGGCGGTCAAAATTCTTATTGCTCTGCTCAAAGTAACTTTATCTTCGCGATCGCTCTCTGCGCGCTGCCTTCGGGAATCGCTCGGAGTGGAACGATAACTAAAGCGAGAGTATTTTTTTTCGACTCCCCAAGTAGCAATTACCGCCAGAGTAAAAACTAAAAATGGTACGAAACTAAATACAGAATTAATTGGCGTTCGTAAAACTTCTATGGGAATTTGTCCTGCTACACCTTCGGCTTCAATTTGCTTGAAAACTACACTACCGCTAACTCCACCAACGACAATACCTACCATCAACATCGACCATACTACTGCCACTAGTTTAGAGCGGTTTTGCTCTTCTGAAATGTCTACTAATAAAGCCGTAAAGGGAGTCGAACTCGAACTAACTGCTAGCCCGTAAACTGCCAGGATTAAAGCTAAAACTGCCGTCCAGCCAATAGTCTGAGTATTCCATAACCAACCATCATTGTTTCTGACTACCGTTCCTAGCTGCCATACTGTCTGCACTGCCAAAAATACCGCCAAACCAAAAACGGCAGTTCCTAATAGTACATAGCTAGTGCGATGCTTGCCAAATATCGGTCGCGTATCCGATAGCTGTCCGAACCAAACTCTGGCAGGTGCGACGAAAAGTGACAGTGACAAAACACCTGCCGTAATTGCGGCAGGAATTCCCAACTCACTAATCATTACTCGATTGAGTACGGCTAGTGTCAACACTGCCATCAATCCCAGTCCCATATTAAACAAACCCAGGCGCAAGGTAGTCAGAATACCTACCTGGCGATGAGAGCGTGTATTAGATAAATCTGTTTCGTTAGGATTTTTGCCATTCATTTTTGAATCGATCGCAATAGCTATAGGTAATGTATTTATATTTACCTAATCAGTTTAAGCTATTTTTATAATCTACAATTATTGCGATCGCAATTTTAGAAATTACTGTAGCAAAAATATTAAGTAGCAAAAAAAAGCCACTTCATTCTAGGAAAAGCTTAATGTATGAGCTTTAAAAAATTATTGCCCCAACTAAAAGTAAGAATGAAACAGCTTTACTCGATATTTTGAAAAGAGGAAGTTAGCTAATAGAGATAAGCCTGCAAATTTTACCAATCAAACCAGTCTAATTTAGAATTAGCATGATAGATTACTCCAGAAAATGGCTGTACTCCAATTGAGGGGCATTCATCGTTACTAGGACCAAAGATGCGAGCAAAACCTTCGCCGATATATTGGAAAATACTTTCTAGCATTTTAATAATCATAGTCAGGCTCCTAATTAACTCAAAAAAATAATTCAATCTATTTAAATTATTAGCTAGAAAACCAGCAGCTTTTTAATTGTCGATACGTTTATTCAAATTTATTTAAGTAATTTAATTATCGATCGCTAATTGCTAAACGTTGCAATCTAAGTTAATAATTAGATGTCTTTTTAGCAGCATTTTTACTAGGCATTAATTACTATAAAGTTTATCGACGCTCTTTTTTAGCTCGATTGTTATCATAACAAGCTAAAAATTAGGATAAAAATTTCTTTGCTACCTATCAAGTAGTCTTATTTTTGATTCACTACAGCCAAATTAAATAACAAGGCTATTTTTTTGCTATCCTATTTATAGTAAATTTTACCAAAAATATAATTCACTATTATCCATTAAATATGACTATATCAGAAAAAGAGCTAACTATTGCTCCTCAAGAATATTCGTTACTAACAGATTTATACGAGTTAACTATGATTGCCTGCTATGCAGGTGAAAACATTGCCACCAAACCAGCCAGTTTTGAGCTATTCGTGCGTCATTTGCCAGAGGGCTTTGGCTATCTAATCGCTATGGGTTTGGAGCAAGTTTTAGAATATTTAGAACGACTGTCATTTAGCGAAGTTCAAATAGAAGCCTTAAAAGAAATAGGCATCTTCGATAACGCACCTGCTGAATTTTGGTCATTACTGCGAGCGGGGACTTTTACAGGAGATGTTTGGGCGGTACCAGAAGGAACGGCAATTTTTGCTAACGAGCCGTTTTTAAGAATTGATGCTCCGCTATGGCAGGCACAGTTAGTTGAAACTTATATTCTCAACACAATTAACTACCAAACTCTAATTGCCACCAAAGCGGCAAAAATGAGAGACATGGCGGGTGAACGAACCAGCCTGTTAGAATTTGGCACTCGTAGAGCCTTTAGCCCCCAGGGAGCGATTTGGGCAGCAAGAGCAGCACTGGCAGCAGGTTTTAATAGTACCTCTAATGTGTTGGCGGCTTTAAAACTAGGAGAAAAACCAACGGGTACGATGGCTCATGCCTTAATTATGGCAATCGACGCGATCGCAGGAAATGAAGATGCAGCCTTTGAAGCCTTTTTAAAGTATTTTCCCACAGCACCCTTATTGATTGACACCTACGATACGGTAGCAGCAGCAGAACGGTTAAGAGAACGAGTTGCTGCCAACGAGATGAAGGTAACGGGGGTACGTCTCGATTCGGGAGACTTGGCAGAACTATCGCAGAAAGTGCGATCGCAACTACCAGATATTAACATCTTTGTTAGTGGCGATATTGGAGAAGCAGAAATTGCTCGCCTGCAAAAAGAAGGTGCGGCGATCGATGGCTATGGAGTTGGTACTAAATTAGTTACGGGCAAGCCAGTCAACGGAGTTTATAAACTGGTAGATATCGATAACATTCCGACGATGAAACAATCTAGCAGCAAAGCAACTTATCCAGGGCGCAAGCAAATTTTTCGCACTATAAAAGAGGGTTGCCTACAAAGAGAAAGACTCGGTTTGGCTGATGAAACTGCAAACAATGGAGAACAATCTTTGTTGCAATTAATGATGCAAAACGGTAAAAGAAAGCTAAACTCAGAAACTCTCGATACTATTCGCCAGCGTACCGCCAAGTCCGTTACTTCTCTGCCATCTGCTACGCGCCAGATAGATAATCCGACACCAGTTGAGGTAGAAATAAGTAACGCCTTAGAATCATTACGAATTGAAGTAGAAAAGCGACTCAGTAAAAATTCAACAATGAACAATTAACAATTAGCACTTAGTAGTTAAACTCTTATTGTTCATTGCTCATTGCTCATTGAAAAGCCTTGCGATCGACAACTTCTTCTAATAATTTAAACACAAAGATGAAAAAAATAGCTCTTTTCGGTACCAGTGCCGATCCGCCAACCGCAGGACATCAATCTATTTTACGCTGGTTGGCTATACATTACGATTTAGTCGTAGTGTGGGCATCGGATAATCCTTTCAAACAGCATCAGACACCTTTAAATCGCCGTAGTGAAATGTTGCGGTTAGTTATTGAAGAAATCGATGTACCTCAAGATAATATTAGCCTGCGGCAGCAATTGAGCGATCGCTACACTCTAAATACTGTTAATAAAGCTAGAGAAATTTGGCAAGATAATACGGAATTTACTTTAGTAATTGGCGCAGATATTTTACCGCAAATAACTAGCTGGTATCGTATTGAAGAACTGTTAGCTAAGGTAAAAATTTTAATTATTCCTCGTTCTGGATACGATCTCGATCGCGCCGATTTAAAATCCCTCGAAGCTATAGGAGGGCAGTATACTATTGCCAGTCTGGATGTACCGCAAGTTTCTTCAAGTGCCTATCGTTCTCAAGGAGATAATCGAGTTATAACTCCAGCAGTAGAAAACTATATTTCGCAACAGCGTTTGTATGCTGCTCGAACTAAAGCAGGAGAGAAAGTATGAAACTAGACTCAGTTTGGGCTAAAAGTAAAGACGGATCTGAAAGCAGTTCGGAGAGATTAGCCGATTTTAAAGTTGGAGTGGATAACGTTATTTTTTCGGTAGATACCAGACAAAATCGTTTATTAGTTTTATTACGTAAAAGAACCGACGAACCCTTTATAAATTGCTGGAGTTTACCTGGTACTTTAGTGCGTCAGGGAGAGTCTTTAAAACAAGCTGCTTATCGAACTTTAGCCGAAAAAATCCAGGTAGATAATTTATATCTAGAACAACTATATACCTTTGGTAAACCAGGAAGAGATCCCAGAGAAAACCCCGAAAGTTTTGGAGTAAGATATTTATCTGTTAGCTATTTTGCTTTAGTAAGATTTGAAGAAGTAAAGATAATTACCAAGTCTGCTTCGGGAAGCTCTTGGTATCAAGTAAAAGAAGTTCCATCTCTCGCTTTCGATCACAATCGTATTTTAGAATATGGCTATAATCGCCTGCGAAATAAATTAGAATACAGTCCGATCGCTTTTGAAGTTCTACCGCAAGAATTTACCTTAAATGAAGTTTATCAACTTTACTGTACGGTTTTAGGTGAAAATTTCTCCGACTATTCTAACTTTAGATCTCGCTTGCTTAAGTTAGGTATTCTATCAGATACGGGAGTTAAAGTTTCTCGCGGTGCGGGTCGTCCTGCAAGTTTGTATCGTTTTGATGCCGAAGCTTTTGCTCCCTTAAAAGACAAGCCATTAGTATTTATTTAATTAGCTATGAAACCAGCGGAAAAATGTCAGAATATAACTGAAGTTCGTAGTGAAATAGACAGAATAGATCGACAAGTAATTGCCATCTTAGCTAAAAGATTTGAATATGTAAAAGCGGCAGCGAAATTTAAAAATAGCACTACAGATGTTCGAGCGGCAGATAGATTAGAGGCAATGTTACAGCAAAGACGAGTGTGGGCAGAATCTGAAGGTTTAGATCCAGACGTAGTAGAAGATTTATATCGCAATTTAGTTAATTATTTTATTGATGAAGAACTTCATAAATGGAGAAATCAATAACTACAACTACTGGCGATCGCTATCTATAAAACCCAAATAAAGCATTATTAATATTTCATATTGGCAGAAAACGCAAACATGAAAATAGCCCTAGCTCAACTCAACCCCAAAATCGGCGATATTTCCCACAATGTCAAACAAATACTGGCAGCAGCAAAAACAGCAGCCAAACAAAACGTGCGTTTGCTGCTAACAACCGAACTATCTCTCTGTGGTTATCCTCCTAGAGACTTGCTGCTGTATCCAGGTTTTATTAACTTGATGGCACAAAAATTAAAAGAAGTTGCCTCATCTTTACCTTCGGGTTTGGCAGTGCTGGTTGGTACGGTAGAACCAAATCCTCATGCAGCTTCTAAAGGACAAAAATCATTATTTAATACTATTGTCTTGCTCGAAGCAGGACAAGTCAGACAAACCTATTACAAACGCCTATTACCAACTTACGATGTGTTTGATGAAGACCGCTATTTTGAGTCGGGTTTTGAAGCCAAATACTTTACTCTCGATGGGGTAAAGTTTGGCATGACTATCTGCGAGGACTTGTGGAATAACGAACAGTTTTGGGGAAAACGCAGTTATGAGGTTAATCCTCTGGCAGAATTAGCGCAGTTAAATGTAGATTTGGTAGTTAACCTGTCAGCATCCCCTTATAGTGTGGGCAAGCAAAAAATCAGAGAAGCAATGTTAAGTCAGGGTGCGGCTTTCTATCAAAAACCAATTTTATATGCCAATCAGGTAGGAGGAAACGACGATCTTATTTTTGATGGCAACAGCGTCGCTATAGATGGGACGGGTACAATTGTCGATCGCGCTAAAAAGTTTGAAACGGACTTGGTTATAGTTGAGTTAGACAAGTTGCGATCTGCTTCTGGGCAAAATGACAGCGTTGAGAGGGAAGATACCCTCTATGAAACCGATCGCAATGAAGATATCTATCGCGCATTAGTTTTAGGCGTGCGAGACTATGCTAAAAAATGCGGTTTTAAGTCGGCTGTATTGGGTTTGAGTGGCGGTATCGATTCGGCATTAGTAGCAGCGATCGCTACAAAAGCATTAGGTGCGGAAAACGTTTTGGGTGTCTTGATGCCTTCTCCCTATAGTTCAAAAGGTTCTATTGACGATGCCGTAGATTTGGTTAACAATTTGGGTATCAACAGCCAGCAAATTGCCATTAGTGAGGCAATGATGGCTTACGATAAATTACTGGCACCGATGTTTGAAGGGACGGAGTTTGGAGTTGCCGAAGAAAATATTCAGTCGCGGATACGAGGTAATTTATTAATGGCGATCGCCAATAAATTCGGACACCTGCTTTTGTCTACTGGTAATAAATCGGAACTAGCTGTAGGTTACTGCACGCTATACGGCGACATGAATGGCGGCTTGGCAGTTATTGCCGACGTGCCAAAAACTCGCGTATTTAGTATTTGTCAGTGGTTAAATCGCGATCGAGAAGTTATTCCCAACAATATTATTAGCAAACCCCCTAGTGCCGAACTAAAGCCAGGACAACAAGACAGTGATTCTTTACCCGCTTACGAAATTCTCGACGATATTCTAGAACGCATTATCGATCGACATCAATCAGAATCAGCTATAGTAGCAGCAGGACACGATCCCGACACGGTAGCTAAAGTAATTAAATTACTAACCCGCGCCGAATTCAAACGCCGTCAGGCACCCCCAGGAATTAAAATAACCGATCGCGCCTTTGGTACTGGTTGGCGGATGCCCATCGCCAGCAGTTGGATGGGAATTTATTATTAGTACAGTACCTTAAAATTTTAGTTTTTTGCTAAGACACATTATCGATTTTTTTAGCCATAAGCCATAAGCCATAAGCCATAAGCCATAAGCCATAAGCCATAAGCTATCAGTTACCAAATGCGATCTGTCTAGTATAAAAAACAAAACCATATTACAGTTAATTTCATGACCGATAAATCTTTTGCCAGGTTAGAAGCCCGTGTAGACCCAAAAGTCAAAGCTATGTGGCAGCAAGCAGCAGAACTTCAGGGAGTCACCCTTACAGACTTCGTAGTCACTAGCTTGCAAGAAGCAGCAATAAAAGTAATTCGTTCTCATCAGTCAATGCAACTAGACAGAGAAGATACGGAAGCTTTTGTTACGGCTATTCTCAATCCACCCGAACCCAAAGAAGAACTAAAAACAGCCTTTGCTGAGTACCAAAAAGTGTTTGGAGATTGATGTCGTTAAAGATCGAGCTATTGAATTCAAAAATACACAATCGTTCTAATTTTGACTGCGGTAAAGAAAGTTTAAACAGATACCTAGTTAAAACTGCTTCTCAAGATCTAAAAAGAAAGGTTGCTACAGTATTTGTCTTAGTAGATTGCCACAACCAAGTATTAGCATACTATACACTCTCTGCTTTTACCATCGAAGTTTTGGAACTAGAGTTGTCTGTGGCAAAAAAACTGCCTCGCTATCCTCGCTTGCCTGCCACTATGCTAGGTCGTTTAGCAGTAGATATAAATTATCAAGGTCGTAATTTCGGTAAGCTGATGCTCGTTAATGCGTTATTAAAAGCTTATGAAAATACCAAGACCATTGCTCCAATTGCTGTAGTAGTTGATGCCATAGATGATAAAGCCAGCAATTTTTACAAAAAGTATGGTTTTGTAGCATTTAAATCTTAATCCAATCGGCTATATATACCCATGCAAGCGATCGCTAAGATAATTAACTGAATTTCAAAAATAAATAACCAAAACTTCTAGCTATATTCTCGATCGGTATTTCTAATTCGTGTGAGAAGCCGATTACATTTTGGCTTTAGATAGGATATATAAACTACCGTCGCCACCCCGACCAACTCTTATGGTTTCATCGATGTAAGTAAGATTCAAACTGGGAGTTCTACCAACTGGATTTTTGGCTTCTACAACTCTAAAAGGGTCGAGCAAGTTTGTTTTTATCCCAAAAATCCGCTCGATGCCTAAAAAACGCTGTTTAAAATCAATATTAATTTGTCTATTGGGAAATATATCGTCATCTTGTTTGGCAGGTTCAAAAGTAGCTGTTACTCTTACATAGCCCGATAGTAAGCCCGAACTATGTCGCACCCATGCTTTATTTTCAAAAGACCCATTGTTAACATCGATTATTTGATAGACCTTACCTACTTGAAATCCTAAAGGCAAGCGTTTTAAAGCCCGAATTTCTCTAGCAGTTGAATATTCCAACAACCAAGCACCATCGAGTAGGGTATTAGCATATAACAAAGGACGCGGAAAAGGGTTTGATTCTTCTAAATCCTGCATTAATGTTGCGATCGCGGAAACGAGTTGAGGCTGAATTTCTAGATCGGTAATTGGTGCATCAAGAGTGTTTTGTTCTTTTTTGAGTCGTTCGATTTCTTTAAGTAAATTCTGTTTGGTTGCCAATCGATTTGGAACTTTTACCATTTTTTTGACCTTATTTTATCCCTGCAACTGAATCTAGTTTGGTGTTTGGCGAGAAAGAAACCTGCTGGTAATCATGTTGACAGGGATGGGGACGCTCGATAAACCAGTGTTTGTCTCCTGCTGGGGATAGTGAAGATATTTGACTGCCCGCACTTACAAACTCGCCGTGCATACAAACATTACTTTGATGATCTCTTAAAATCGATTTTGCTGTCTCGACGGAAAATTCACCTCGATTTAACTGGCATAACTGTCTGACTCTGCCTTCCCTGGAGTTAGGAGACGGCACATCGCTAACAAAGCTGCTGCTAAATATATTTGCAAAATCAAAATCTGCTTCGCTATTACACAAGCCTCGGTTTACGGCATACTCAACTACTTCGGGATGGCGAATAGTATCTGCATTTCTAATACTGAGGTTGTTAGAAATCGATCGCACGCCGCTAATTACACGTTCGGCAACCCAATATCTTTCGGCTGTTTCTAATACCCACGCTTCGTTTCTGTCGGCAATTAAAAAAGAGTTGTGATAGTTCATTTGAAAGTGTTCGGCGCAGTTGCCTCCCTGTCCGTACTGAGACAGCAACTCGACAATAACCTGCAAAGCTGCGATCGCGCTTGTGCCTCTCTCCAAACCCAGGCGAACTAAATCCATGCCCAATAAACCAGTATCGTGAGTGGGTTCTCTAGTCCAAACAGCTTCATTGCCGATAACCACACCACACTCATTAGCCCCCATTTCTGCACCCCACATCCATTGAGGTTGAGAAATAATTACGGCTAGCGTATGTTTGACTTGAGGAATTGTGATATAAGTGCATTCTAGAGCAGCATTGTTGGCATAAGTTCGAGCGGGAATAGAAATCGCATCTTGAATTTCTTTTGCTGGGCGATCGCTATTTTTACCAAAAATCAAATCCCCTGCTTGCGTAACATCTGGTAGAGCTACCATAGAATCACACATTCTCATCGCTCCTGCTTTCAATGACTTAATTAGAGCCTACACCCAGAACGAGTAGTTTTTTATATATTTAAGGAATGTAAAATAAATCCAGTAAAAGCGACACCAAACCAATATGTTCGGAACAGAAAATCTCGGAGAACAGGCATTTAACAAATTTGCCGCATTAGCTTTATCTTCTCAACTTGAAGCTTACGATCGCTTGGATGTCAAAGTCAAAACCGCTCCCGACAAACTAGCTAGCGGTGAGGTAGAATCGCTAGATATTGCAGGAGAAGGATTGGTTATCGAAACCGATTTAAAAGTACAGGTTTTAAATATTGGTATGAAAACAATCTCTATCGATCCTCTAAAAGCTCTCACTGGCAATATCGAACTTACTCAGCCTACCGAAGGCACTGCCTACTTAGTTTTAACCGAAACCGATCTCAACCGCGCCATAAATTCACCAGAACTCAGAGCTAAAATCGATGTTTTAGATACATATTTAGCAACAGAAAAGGTTAAGCTAACGGTTCCTCAAAAAAAATGCCAGTTTCGCGAAGATGGAACCGTAGCGGTAGAAGCTGTGGTTGAGTTGCAGCCATCTGGGGAAACTAAAGAAGTGGCATTTACTGCAACTCCAAAAATTGCTTCGGGAGGTAGAAGCGTCGTACTAGAAAATATTCAATACGAGTCTGGAAAAGAACTATCAGAAGACATAACCCAAGGGTTTTTAGATAAAGCTGAAAAAATGCTCAATTTGCGTAACTTTGAGAAACAGGGACTCGCTCTACGCATTAATCGCCTTGCTGTGGAAGCAGATTGTATAAAAATATCGGCAGCAGCAGATATTACTGAATTTCCTACTCTCTAAATTGTCAATGTTAAAAACAATTAGGTTAGAGCGTCAAAAATTAGTTCCCTATTTATTTTTACTACCTGCGATCGCGCTGCTAATTATCACGGTATTTTTACCAGCAATACAGGCTTTTTCTCTTAGCTTTACTAAATACGAATACGATATTACCCAAGCACCAGAATGGGTCGGTTTTGCTAATTTCCAGCGATTGCTACAGGATGAGATTTTTTGGCAGACGCTTAAAAACACCGTTATCTATCTTATTGGTGTAGTGCCAATTTTAGTTATCGTGCCTTTGTTTTTAGCAATTTTAGTCAATCAAAAACTGCGGGGAATTAACTGGTTTCGCACGGCATTTTATACGCCAGTAGTAATCTCGATGGTAGTAGCGGGAATTGCCTGGAAAGCTCTCTATACTCAAAATGGCTTGCTCAATCAGTTTCTGCAACAGGTTGGCATTAGTGAAGGCGTTCCTTGGCTGACAAGTCCCCAACTAGCGATTTGGAGCGTGATGTTAGTAACCATCTGGAAAGGATTGGGCTACTATATGGTAATTTATCTAGCTGGCTTACAGGCAATTTCGCCAGAACTATACGAAGCAGCCGCGATCGATGGTTCGGACGGTTGGCAAAAACATTTTGATATTACTATTCCCCTGATGCGTCCTTACTTATTTTTAGTAGCGGTGATTTCGGCAATTTCTGCTACTAAAGTCTTTGAAGAAATTTACATCATGACCCAGGGAGGACCCCGCGACAGCACTAAAACTGTAGTTTATTATCTTTACGAACGAGCTTTTCAGGATCTTGATATTAGCTACGCCTGTACTATTGGACTGGTATTGTTTTTGGGTATTTTGGGACTTTCTATTGCTAATTTATATCTTTCTAAAACTTAGCTTTAACTCTACTGATAACTAACTAATAGCTACCAACAAAAAGTTAGTTAATCATGAGTAAACTAATTAAAATAACTATATTTATTTAACAAGATAAAAATGGTTTTTAGAGCGATCGATTTTTAAGAAATTTGGCATTAAAAACTTTTGATTGTCAATAATTTACAGATTTATATTTTGTGTAGAGTAACAATAAAGTTGGAAACTTTTGCGAGCTATAAACTTTGTTGCTTCGTTACAGAAAAATGAAACTTGCTAAATAAAGTTAGAAACTTTTTTCCACTAACTTTAAATTTATATCAATTTAAATAACAATAAAGTTGGAAACTTTGCTGAAATTCATATAGGAAAAAGTTCTCATGATAAGCAAATTTGGTAATTTGGCTAATTTAACGTTTGATACATTAACGAGATTAACCTAAATTTACTAAATAGCGTAAGATTTAAAATTGGTATAACAATCTCATAATACACATCCAGGCGCTCGTGATACTCTTCCTTTTGATGGGTAATCTCTAATAGTATTCCAAGGTTTATAGTGTTTTCCGCTACCTTGACCGCGACCTTCTTTTACATATCGCTTTAACTTAGCTTTTGTCCATTGCTGGTTGTGTCTGCCCATAAAAAACAAAGCCAAAAAACAGTACATTCTTATTGAAAAGATTATACGGCTTTTTGGCTGCAATTGTTCTACCGAATTATAAATTGTTGTATCGAATTATAAATTGTTTGACCGAATTACCATTTCACAACAAGATAGATAAGTTTATTTGTACTTATTCAACCGTGACTGATTTTGCGAGGTTACGAGGTTGGTCTACGTCTAGCCCTTTAATTGCGGCGATGTGATAAGCCAACATCTGCAAGGGGACGACTGCTAAAATCGGCGAGATTAATTCTTCTACCCCTGGGACGGTTAAAACGTCATTAAAAGTATGCGCTGCTTCTTGGGCGTTCATTGCTGAAGTTACGCCGATGAGTCTAGCATCTCTGGCTTTGGCTTCTTGGGCGTTAGAAATTACCTTTTCGTAGACGCTTCCAGGCATAGCGATCGCAACAACAGGAACTTTGTGATCTAGTAAAGCGATCGGTCCGTGTTTCATTTCCCCTGCGGGATAGGCTTCTGCATGAATGTAAGAAATTTCTTTGAGTTTTAACGCACCTTCTAAGGCAATGGGGAAGTTGATACCGCGTCCGATAAAAATAAAATCTTCGGTTTCTTGAGTAAAGTCGTGTGCTAGTTCTTCAATGTAATCTGCTTGGGTTTCGATTATTTTCTCGATTTGAGGGGGAATACCGCGCAAGCCTTCAATAATCTCACCAATTCTTTGATTGGATAGAGTTTGGCGACGATAAGCTAAGTCTAATGCCAAGAAGTAAAAGCCCATTACCTGTGCAACAAAGGTTTTAGTAGCCGCCACCCCAATTTCAATCCCTGCTTGGGTATTAATAAGGCGATCGACTACTTGAGCTAAAGTACTTTCGGGGCGATTGGTAATGCCTAAAAGTTTTGCCTGTAGTTTGGGTTCTAAGTTTTCTCGTCTGGCTCTTTCGGCTTCTAAAGCAGCGATAGTATCGGCGGTTTCACCCGACTGCGTTACGCCGATGGTGAGGGTATTGGGAATTAAAGGTTTGGGAGAATAGCGAAATTCTGAGGCGTAATCGACTGTAGTAGGAATATTGGCTAGTTGTTCTAGTAAGTATTTGCCGACTAAGCTAGCGTGCCAACTGGTACCACAAGCCAAGATTTGGATGTGTTCTAAATTGTCGCAGAGATGAGCGGTCAAGCCAAGATTTACGGGGCTAAAGTCGGGCTGTTCGTCGGCGTGCCAGTTGGGATTGAGATAGGATTCCAAACAGGTTCGTACTACCGCAGGTTGCTCGTAAATCTCTTTGAGCATATAGTGACGGAAACCCTGTTTTTCTACCTGTACGGGATTCCAATCGAGGGTGCGGGGAAACTTGCTGAGGCGATCGCCTGCAAAGCTATAGATTTCTACTCCTAATGGGGTCATTCTTGCCATTTCGCCATTGTCTAAGCTCAAAACAGCGCGAGTGTGAGGTAATAAGGCGGTAATATCGGAAGCACAGAAAAATTCACCCTGCCCGAAACCCAAAATTATCGGTGCTTGCTGACGGGCAACGATTAGTTCGTAGGGGCGTTCGGCACTAATAACGGCGATCGCAAAAGCTCCTTTGAGTCGAGGAATAGTTTGTCTTACGGCATCCAGTAAAGACAAATCCGAGCCATGCAAACATTGGGCTATTAAATGAGGAATAACTTCTGTATCGGTTTCTGAAGTAAATTCCGTACCTTGTTGGATTAACTCTTCTCTCAATTCTCGATAGTTTTCGATAATGCCGTTTTGCACTACAGCAATTCCTTCTAATGTATCGAGATGGGGATGGGCGTTGTGTTCTTCGGGTTTGCCGTGAGTTGCCCAACGGGTATGTCCGATACCGATTTGAGAATGATTGACTTCTCTTTCTAATTTTTCTCTTAAGTTGTAAAGTTTACCTTTCGCCTTGACACACTGAATTTTACCTTCGCTAACAGTTGCCACTCCAGCAGAATCATAACCGCGATATTCTAACCTTTCTAAACCAGAGATTAAAATTTCTGTAGCTGTTTGAGTGCCTATATATCCAACTATTCCACACATAGTAAGTTATCAGTTTTTGGCGATCGGTTGACAATTATTATGTTCTAACTTAATTTTTTAAATTCCGCGACAATATTTATATATTTTATTTATTCTAATTGGCAACAACAGGGCGTAATCGAAAAATAATACTAGTATCAGTTTGTCATAGGATGATAATTGAATTTAGACAAAACCAAAAGATGCCAATTATCAATCAATTTATCGAAGTTGAAACTCAAGCAGACATCGATATTCACAACCTAACTCCTAAACTAGAAGCAATTATTGACAAAACATCGATTAAAAACGGTAGCGTTATAGTTTTTTCTCGTCATACCACCACAGCCCTGGCGATTAATGAATACGAAGCTAGATTGTTAGAAGATCTAAAAAATTATTTTCGTAAATTAGCACCGCCTACAGATAAATATTTACACAACGATCTGCATTTACGAGATGTTCCACCCGACGAACCGATAAACGCACACTCTCATTTAGTTGCTATGACCCTTAACAATAGTGAAACTATACTTTTAATTGACGGTCAATTAGCATTGGGAACCTGGCAGTCGGTATTATTTTTTGAATTAGATGGTCCTCGTCGTCGCAGTGTTTTAGTTCAAATTAGCGGAGAATAACTTAAATTGTAATTATTTAAACTTTAGGAAGCAGATACATTGGCAAAGCAAAATTCAAATTTACCCAAGCAAAGTTCGGGTTTTTTTCAACTCGAACCTACTGATGCTAGCAGTGACTGGCAAACTGCACTGGAAAATACGACTCAAAGATTCGAGCGACAATATCGTCAAGAAAATTTGACCTTGCCTCCAGAGATAGAAACTATGGCTATTTTCGACGAATGGCAGATAGGACATCTTCAAGACCGCATTAGTTCTAGATTTTGGGAATTAAAAACTCCTAAGAAAAAGCAGACTTGGTTAGATATTGGTTGTGGTTTGAGTTTTTTGATTTATCCCTGGAACGAATGGGAGGCTTTTTTCTATGGTCAGGAAGTCAGCAAAACGGCAAGAGATATTTTAATAAGTCGCGCACCACAACTAAATTCTAAATTGTTTCGCGGTGTAAAATTAGGTGCGGGTCATTCGTTAGCCTATGAAGATAATCAGTTCGATGGCGCGATCGCAACAGGGTGGAGTTGTTACTATGCTCTAGATTATTGCCAGCAAGTATTGGCTGAAGTTAAGCGAGTGCTAAAACCTGGAGGCAGCTTTATTTTTGATGTTATCGATCCTGAAAAGCCTCTAGCTGAAGATTGGGCAATTTTAGAAACTTATCTAGGTGCAGAAGTTTTATTAACGCCTCGGAGTGAATGGCAAAGTTTAGTAAGTCAAGCAGAAGGCAAAATTGTTAAAAGTCTCCCTGGTGAGTTATTTGAGTGTTGGCTAATTAGTTTTTAGTTGTTGCTTGCAAATTTTCAAAGAAGCTCAATTTTTTATTGTCTTTAGACTTTTAACTTTTAACTTTTGATTTCCGCGTAGCGGTACTAGTATCGATTTTATCTTTTTGTTGGAAATTAATTATCGCCTGACGAAAACCCAAAACTACTAACACATTAGAAATAGTAAGAAATAACTCCGCACTACCGTGTAGCCAATCTACATTAGCCAGACTCGTACCGTAATGACTTTCTGCATAAATACCAGCAGGAATAGTAACTGCGACAAAAACCAACAATACATAAAAACCAATTAAAGCCAAACGGGGTGTTTTTCCAGAACGAGTGATAAACCACAAAAATCCTAGATAGGGAAATAGAGAAATAGCAAACAGATTTTCCTTACTCATTATTTATCAGTCATTAGTTTCTACTTTATCTTGCCGCGAACGCCAAATCCACCAGGCAGCCAAACACAGAGTACAATTTCCTACTACCGTCATTGCTGCCTGTAAGACAACCAGCCAGTCCAATAATTCGGGGTTATCAAAAAAATGCCAGGTACAGGCGCACATAGCACTAACTAAAGCGGGTAGCATTGCCCAAGATAACGCCCACCAAGTGCGATCGCCCGTAATCGCTCCATATTGCCAAATAAACCAAATCGCAGCGATCCATTCAATGACGCTGGAAACATGAACCATCCAAGTAGAAATTGAAAGTGCGTGCATTATTTGTCGAACGGTAAATAATAATTACTTAAAAAAGTTTAGTTTGTTTTCCAACCATTTAATTACTTTTTCACCCAGTCTGACATTATTAAAGCGATCTATTTCTCTAATTCCCGTAGGACTAGTAACGTTAACTTCAGTCAAATAGCCGCCAATTATATCAATGCCGACAAAATATAAGCCATCCGCTTGTAGCTGAGGTGCGACGGTAGCGCAAATTTCTAAGTCTCTTTCTGTAATGTCTACTTTAGCAGCCTTGCCACCTACCGCCATATTGCCGCGAAATTCACTACCAGTAGGAATGCGATTTACTGCCCCAATGGGATCGCCATCTAATAAAACAATTCGTTTGTCTCCTTCTTTAGCGGCTGGCAAATATTCTTGTATCATTACTGGTTCGCGACCTCGTTGAGTGCTAACTTCGATCAAAGAATTAAAGTTGCGATCGCCTTTTTCCAAAAACAGAATGCCTTCTCCTGCTTTTCCTCCCAACGGTTTTAAAACTCCACCTTCTCTAACTTCGAGGAATTTTTGAATAACGGCTTTATTCTGAGTAACTATAGTTTGAGGTATAACCGAAGTAAATTGTAGAGCGTACATTTTTTCGTTAGCAGTCCTCAAACCTTCTGGGGAGTTTATTACCAAAGTTTTTTTGGTATCTATCAAATCCAGAATGTAGGTGGCGTAAAGATAGGGAATAGTTACAGGTGGATCGGTACGCATAAAAACCGCATCCATCTCTTCCAAACAAGTAAAAACACTGTTTTCAACCCGACACCAATCTCTAGGCACTTGCCAGCGTCCTTCAATTAATTCTACTGGTTTAAGCTGCACCGCTTGCAGATACGACCAGGCTTTTCCTTCGACTACTGTAAGTTGGCTGGCTTCAGTCGTCCATACCTGATGTCCTAAAACTTGAGCCGCTTCCATAATTGCGACACTGGTGTCGTGTCCTGGATTGAGTTGAGTAATCGGATCGATGATAAATGCGAGTTTCACGCCTTTTTTTCCTAATATGTGCTGTCGATTAGAATAATTATGCCGTACTAAGCAACGCTACCTTTGAGTAAAGAGTCTAATTTTCCTTCGCCTTCTAAAGCGTAGAGATCGTCGCAACCGCCAATATGACGATTGTCAATAAAAATTTGCGGTAAACTCGATCTACCATTAGCCCTTTGTCTCATTTCATTTCTAGTAGCTTCATCTCCATCAATACAGTATTCTTGATATTCAACTTCCTTTTCCTCTAATAATCCCTTAGCACGAAGGCAATAAGGGCAGTAGCTCCAAGTGTATATCTCTACGTTTGCTGCCATAATTCCCTCTATATATTAATTATTGTTACATCAACCTCATTTTAAACACATCTTCTACTTTTATTCCATTACAAAACCGCCAATAATAGCGCGATCGCTTTTTAATAATTATGTTTCGCAGTCAAACTGTTAATTTTCTACGAATATTTGGGAACTCTTGAAACAAGATAAGAAATTTTTGGTTATTAATTAACAATTTCTTTCGTATAAACACGCTAGAGGCTTTAAGCTCCATAGCGTACTTAATAAGTTAATTTTTATTCAATAGAGTAATATGAATTCAGCCAAAGTTGTTAATAAAATTCTGCTTAGTTCTCTTGCTTTCGGCGTTACCGTAGGAGTTGGAATGCTGATTCCTAAAGATGGTGTTAGAAACGCATTAATAACCACTGGCGCGATCGGTTCTATAGCTAGTGCTACAGGAGCATTAGTTGTTAACAGTAAAAAGAGTACAGAAGAAGATACACGAGAAAATTCTCTGCATGAGCAAGTCGAACAGCTTCAAGATCGAGAAAATCACTTGCAACAGTCTTTAACTCAAGCAACTACGCAGATGCAGGAAGCAGAAGCAAATATTAATTCTCTACAATCAGAACATAATCAACTACTAGCTGTAATTTCCGATCTAAATTCTCAAAAACAAAAGTTGGAGTCAGAATATGATGACTGGAACAGTAAAGTGCAAGATTTGTCCCAGCAACACGAATCAACCAACAATTCTTTAATCTATTTACAGCAGCAAATACAAAATTTGGAAGCTAGCCTGGCAGCTCGTCAGACAGAATTAGAACAAACTAACGAAGAGCTTTTACAAACCAAACAGCAAAAAGTAGATCTTGAATTTGAAAAAAGCAGTTTACAAACTCAAATAGAAGAGTTATCTCAGTATAAAGAACAATTAGATTTAATTATTACTCCAAAAGCTGAAGCAATTGAAGAAATTGCCAATGAAGAAAACTTGGAGCAAGAAGCAGAGCTAACAGAATTAATTGATTCTGTTATCGAAGACGATCGAGATGAATCTATTGTAGACAATTTAGATTCCGAACCAGCTACAGAGAAAATAGAATCTATAGATGAAACACAGGAAGAAACAGAAGAAGTAAACGACCTTATTGATTCTTTAAATGAGTCAGAATTAGAATCTTTGAGTGCAGAACCTACTTCCGAAACTGAAGATCTTATGTCTGGCTGGGATGAGAGTGCAGCTAGCGATGACTCTTCCGAGATGATGGATTTTGCCAGTAGCGATGAGTCTTCTATCTCCGAATTGGACGATATGAGTATGGAAGAAGAATCTGGTTCCGAAACCGAAGATCTTATGACGGGCTGGGATGATAGTGAAACTGGCGATGAGTCTTCCATCTCCGAACTAGA